>NZ_CAXYKL010000128.1:0-15809 GCF_964277725.1 uncultured Novosphingobium sp.
CCCGCTGGTCAGCGCGATGCGCACCGCCTCCTGCTTGAACTCTTCTGTGTGCTTGATCATCTCGTAGGTCTCCTGTTGCGAGCTCTAATCGCTCAGGTGACCGGCGCAAAACCGTTACAAGTCCAGATAGCATCGTCGTGACGCGCAGCGTCGGCGACGTGCCGCTCTTCGCTCATACGCCGCTCGGCAAGGCGCTGCTCCAGTTCAAGACCTACAACCTCGCCAGCCACCAGCGCGTGCTCCTGCGCGGCATGCAGGAGGGCCGGGCGCAGTTCACGAGCATGATGGTCGGCATGACTTCGGTCGGGCTCCTGTCGGCATGGCTGCGCGCCTATGCGGTCGGCGGCGAGCGCTACGAGCGGTTCAAGACCGCGGCCGAAAACCCCGGCTATCTGCTCGGTGAGGCGCTGGACGCCTCCGGCTTTTTCGCCCTGCCGATCGAGGCGGCCGCCACGGTCGACACGATGACCAGCTTCAACCCGATCAAAGACCCGCTCATGGCGGCCTTCCCCGATGCGCCGCGGAGCGGCCAAGGGGGTGCGCCGCATCGGCGTCGATCCTGTTGGCAAGCTGCTAGGCCCGAGCGCTGGCCTGATATCCGACGTGTCGAAGGCGGCCGGCGCTCCGATCGGGGCGGCCACCGGTGACGCGATCACCGACAGTCAGGCCGAAGCGGTAAAGCGGCTAGTGCCGTTCCAAAGCTATATCGGGATGCGGCAGGCGCTCGATCTGTTTACAACTGACGATTGATTTCGAAATTTATGAGTGCGATGATCGCGGCCTTCACATCTTGCACAGCCGTATGAATATGTATCGGCGGCTCCGGGGCTCTGTGCTTTTCACTAGGCAAGTGGCGAACTGCATTTGCAGTCTGCTTCACAAGCTTAAGCCTTGGACCATCAATAAGAGGAGAATTTTTCATCTTTTGTTCGGAATGGTTAAAACGAGCTTCTATCGCTTCGATAGCCCGATAAACATCGAACCAATCAGTATCTCCGTTGAGTTCAATCAAGGCTGACGCTAACCAACTAGAGTCATCCACCAGAGACATAACTCTAGCAAACGCAGCAGGGGCGATCCTATCTTCTTCTGGAGGCTTTACCCTGATTGTCAGTTCAGTAGTGCGGGTCATGTGGAAGCGGCCGTTACCAAGAACTTCATACACTGTGCCCGTGCTTATAGGCCCGCAAAGGTTGTAGAGGCTCAACAAGCCTCCGAAAAGTTTCAGAGCGCTTCGCGCAGCGGCTTCAGCCTGCTGCGGCTCGGAAAAATGATCCCATGCGATAGTGGTTAACGTAGGCACATCTTCCCAATGATAGATGACATAGCTGCCGGGGTCGGCCGCACTGCCATTTAGGGCGCGCTCTAAGTCTGCGATGTCGTCCGCATCGCCTTCAAGCTGGACACGCCAGCGCGGATCAATCTGAATTGATTTCATGAGACTTCATTCACATACGATCAGCCGGAACACATCTGGAATACATAAATTCCGCGTGTATTCCACACCCACAAGTCGTGACACAAGCCGCTAGAATGAAAGGAAAAAGTGGTGGACGCACTTGGGCTCGAACCAAGGACCCGCTGATTAAGAGTCAGCTGCTCTACCAACTGAGCTATGCGTCCACACTGCCGTTGCGAAGCGATCTTTCGATCGTTGCCGTTGCGGCGGAGCGGTCCCTCTAGCGACTTTCCGCCGGATGGGAAGACCTTTTTTGCACTTTTTTGCAGATGGTATCAGCCAAGGCCGCTTGGGCGGCGCTGCCAGCGGCTGACGGCCATGATCGTCCCCAGGCAGATCATGTTCGTCATCATCGATGAGCCGCCGTGACTCATGAAGGGAAGGGGAATGCCCACGACCGGCGCCAGGCCCATCACCATCATGAGGTTGATCGCCACGTAGAAGAAGATCGTCAGCGCCATACCGGCCGCCAGCAGGCTGGAGAATCGATCGGTGCTGTTGCGCGCCACGCGCAGGCCCCAACCCAGGATTATGGCAAAGACCAGCAGCACGAACAGCCCGCCCAGCATGCCCCATTCTTCCGACATCGTGGCGAAGACGAAGTCGGTGTGAGACTCCGGAAGGTAGTCCAGATGGCTTTGCGAGCCGTTGCCGAAGCCTTTTCCGAAGAAGCCGCCGGACCCGATCGCGATCTTGGACTGGGTGATGTGGTAACCGGTGCCAAGCGGGTCACTCTCCGGGTCCATGAACACCAGGACGCGATTGCGCTGATAGTCATGAAGCAAGGTGAAGAAGGCGACAGGCGCGATTACAGCCAGGGACCCGGCAACGCCCAGGAACCACCAGAGAGGCAAACCCGCCAGAAACATGGTCATGCCCCCGCCGAAGCAGATCGCGAGTGCCGTGCCGAGATCCGGCTGGATCATCACGAAGAAGGCAGGCATCGCGATCAGTAGTCCTGCAGGCACCAGTCCACGCCAGCTGGCGGTGATGGAGGCGGGCAGGCTTTCGTAAAAGCGGGCGAGGGCCAGGACGATGCCCGGTTTCATCAGCTCTGACGGTTGCAGCGTCATGAAACCCAAGTTCAGCCATCGTTGGCTTCCGCCGCCGACGGCGCCCAGCAGCTCTACCAGGATCAACAGCACCAGTATCGCGCCGTATGCCGGGTAGGCGGCTATGCGGAAGAATTCGCGCGGAATTCGGCTGAGAGTTATAGCCGCGACCAGGAACACGCAAAAACGCAGGACGTGGCTGAGCGCATAAGGCTGAAGGCTTCCGCCCGCCGCCGAATAGAGCACCGCTGCTCCCAACGAGACCAGACCGGCCAGCGGGATCAGCACATGCCAGGGCTGGCGGGCGATCGTTTCGGGCACGATGGAGCGGTTCACTGCGGGTTGCCCCCCGGCGGCGAGAGGGTGATTGCAGGGGCCGATGGCTCGGCGGTCACCGGCGTCGAAGGTAACGCCACCGGCTCGGGCGGCGGCGTTTGCGGGCCGCTCACGATCGGCTGGTTGGTGGCGGGCGGCTGATCGGCCGCTTCCACCTTTTCCTCCGAAGGTGGCGCGGGCGCACCGCCTCCGTAGGCTTGTGAATAAGCGCGGTACTTGGCGTCCAGCCGCTGCTGCGCGGTGCCGCCCCACCCCTTTTCATAGCCATGCAGCACCTCGACCGCCTTGTTGGGATCGAACAGGTAAGTCATCACATCGCGCGCGATCGGATAGGCTGCGCCCGATCCGCCGCCGTGTTCGACTACGACCGCCACGGCATAGCGAGGCTTGTCCGCAGGCGCGAAGCAGATGAAGTGCCCATGGTCACGGTGCTTCCATAGGCCCCCCTTGCCATTGCCGACATTGAGCCCGACGACTTGCGCCGTGCCGGTTTTGCCCGCCAGCAGGATGTCCTTCATCGGCAGCGCTGCGCGATGAGCGGTGCCGGGCCCGTTGACCACGTCCGACATGGCCTTGTGAATGATATCCAGATGCTCCTGCGGAATGCCCAGAGTGGGCGCAGGCTTGGCTTTGTCCGTGAACAGCATGCTCGGCACGAGGTTGAGGCCGGACGCCAGGCGCGATGCCATGACGGCCTGCTGTAGAGGGTTCACCAGAAAGTAGCCCTGACCGATCGTGGCGTTCACGGTGTCATAGATCGCCCAGTCCTTGCCGTACTTACGCTTCTTCCAGGCCGGATCGGGCACGGTGCCGTAGGACTGGCCTACGACCGGCAGCTTGAACTCCTGCCCAAGACCCAGGCGGCGCGCCATCGCCGCGATCGGATCCATGCCGATGCGCTGGGCGAAGTGGTAGAAGTACACATCGCAGCTCTGGTAAATGCCCTTGGCCATGTTGACCTGGCCATGGCCGCGCCGGTTCCAGCAGTGGAACACCCGGTTGCCGACCCGCAGGCCGCCACCGCAGAACACGCTTTCCTCCGGGTGCAGGCCCGCTTCCAGGAACGATAGGGCGACCATCGGCTTCACGGTGGAGCCAGGTGGATAAAGACCGCGCAGCACCTTGTTGCGCAAAGGCACGTGATCGTCGTCCGCCAGCATTTTCCACTCGATACGGCCGATTCCGTCCGAGAAGCTGTTGGGGTCGTAGCTGGGCATCGATGCCATCGCCAAGACTTCGCCGGTATGGCAGTCCATCGCCACGACAGCACCCGATTCCAGGCCGATGCGCCGCGCGGCATAGTCCTGCAGCGGACCATCGATGGTCAGCTTGATCGGCTTGCCGGGCATGTCCTCCCGCGTTTCCAGATCGCGCACTACACGGCCGCCTGCCGTAACCTCCACGCGCCGGGCACCGGGGTAACCGCGCAGATCCTTCTCGAAGATTTTTTCCAGCCCGTCCTTGCCGACCTTGTAGCCAGGCGTGACGAGCAGGGGATTGCGTTCCTTTTCATACTCTTCGGCCGAAGCTGCGCCAACATAGCCGACCAAGTGGCCGACGCTCGGACCGGTGGGATAGAAGCGCGAAAAGCCGCGCTGAGTCACCACGCCCGGCAAGTCGGGCAAGCGGACGCTGACGGCGGCAAAGCGCTCCCAATCCAGGCCCGACATCACCTCGACCGGGGCGAAACCGTGCGACTTCTCCAACTTGTCGCGCAGGTCCTGCACGTCCACCGGCTGCATTCGCAACAGCCGGGCCAGTTCGCCAATGGTCTGCCCCTCATTCGTCATGCGATCAGGGATGACATCCACGCGAAAGTCGGCGCGGTTCGAGGCGAGGGGAGAGCCGCGCCGATCAAGGATCCATCCCCGGCGTGGGGGGATCAGCGAAAGGTTGACGCGGTTGCTTTCCGATTCGAGCTTGTACTTCTCGTTCTGGGCGATCGAAAGATAGCCGAGGCGGCTGGCCAGCAGGATGCCGATGCCGGCCTGCACGCCGCCGATGACCATGCTGCGCCGATCGAAGCTGTTGCGCAGCGTCGCCATGCTGACATGGCGCGGACGAAAGAGACTCATCGAATTTCCAGGAACGGCGTCAAACGGAAGCGATCGGCCAGCGCCACGAAGCGGCCGACGAGAGGATAGGCGAGGATGGAAATCACGATCTGCGGCCAAGTCACACGAAGGGGGGTGGCTGCGCCGTCCAGGTTCGCCAGCGCCAGTCCCAATGCGGTATAAACTATGATCAGGCCGATCGCCACCAACCATTCGGTGAGGAAGTTGCGCCAGGGCAGGCGCGCTTCGATCATGTCGAGCGCGATCGCTGCTGCGGAAAACAGCAGCACGGCCGATCCGAAGGGTTGGCCCGAAAACAGGTCATCGAAAATGCCGAGCGGCAATCCGGCCCAGATCGGCAGCAGGCCCGGGCGCAATTGCCGCCACGAGATGAAAACCAGAAAGCCGAACGGCGGCAGCACCGGCGCGGAGGCGATCAGGGCGAGGCCTGGCAGCAGCGACGCCAGCATCACGGTGGCCCATGGCGTGCCGCGCGCGACAATCTTGGAGGGCGTCCGATTGATCCGCGCCCGCCGCGTGCCGAATTGTGGCCAAAGCCTCACTGGCTATCCGGAATAGGGGTGATTGCTGGCGGCGGGACCGGCGCGAACGGTCGATCGACCAGCACGTAGTCCGAGTCGGAGGGATTGGCGATGACTTGCGCGGTGGCACCATCGCGCAGGATGTTGGCCACGATGGCGATCGGCGTGCCTGGTCGGTAAAGGCCGCCAGAGCCCGACGTCACCAAGACATCGCCCTTCTTCAGCGGGTTGAGGCCCAAGTTGATGAGGCGGATGCGCAAGGTGCCGTCGCCGGTTCCTTGCGCGAAAGCCGGTACGCCATCGCTCGCGCGGCGCACGGGCACCACGCTTTCGGAGTCGGTCACCAGCAGCACGCGGGCGCTGCCTTGCCCCACTTCAAGAACGCGGCCGAGCAGGCCCATCTCCGAGCGGACCGGCATGCCCTTCTGCACGCCGCGATCAGCCCCGGCTGCCAGCGTGGCATAGCGCCGCGTGCTGGCGGCAGTGGAACTTGTCAAACGCGTGACGACCACGGGTGCCGGGCTCTGCTGCGCCAGGCCCAGCAGGCCCTTGAGACGGCGATTCTCCACCGCGGTAGCGCGCGCTTCGACCAGCCTGATCTTGGCGATCGCCAGTTCGCGTTCCAGCCGGGCATGTTGGCTACCCGCCTTGAAATAGCCGCTGACGGTGGCGAAGAAGTCCTTGCTCGCCATCCGCCCCGTCGCGGTGACATGGCCGGCAGGCTCGGTCAGATCGGCGGCCAAAACCCGCAATCCGGTAAAGGCGCTCGGCTGGACGAAGGACACTACCAGCAGCACGACACCCAGCAGAACTCCGGCCACACCGGCGAAGTAGCTGATGAAGATCGTGTACTGCGCCCTGCGGGAATAGCCAGAGCGCCGGTTCGCGGGCGGCGCCATCAGCCGTTTCTCCTTTTCCGGCGCGTCCGCTCAGCGAAGACGCGCCGCCTTTCGAAAACGGCTCAGGCGGTCATCAACACGCCGCGGTAGATCGGATCTTCCATCGCGCGCCCGGTACCCAGTGCCACGCAAGACAACGGATCTTCCGCCACGCTGACGGGCAGACCCGTCTCTTCGCGCAGATAGTCATCCAGACCCTGGATCAGGGCGCCGCCGCCGGTCAGCACGATACCCTGGTCAACGATATCGGCGGCCAGCTCGGGCGCGGTGTTCTCCAGCGCGATGCGCACGCCTTCGATGATCGCGCCGATCGGTTCGGACAGCGCCTCGGCGACGTTGGCCTGGCTGATCGTGATTTCCTTGGGCACGCCATTCACCAGGTCGCGGCCCTTGATATGGATCGTCTCTCCCACGCCATCGGCCGGCATGACGGCGATGCCGTAATCCTTCTTGATCCGCTCCGCCGTCGATTCGCCGATCAGGAGATTGTGATGGCGACGTACGTAGGAGACGATCGCCTCGTCCATCTTGTCGCCGCCGACACGCACGGACGTCGTGTAGGCAAGGCCACGCAGCGAAAGCACCGCGACCTCGGTGGTGCCGCCGCCGATATCGACCACCATCGAGCCGACCGGCTCGGTGACGGGCATGTCGGCACCGATCGCAGCGGCCATCGGCTCGAGGATCAGATAGACCTGGCTGGCACCGGCGTTGCTGGCCGCATCGCGGATGGCGCGACGCTCAACCGAGGTGGAGCCAGATGGTACGCAGATCACGATCTCCGGGTAGCGAAATAAGCTTTTCTTGCCGTGCACCTTGCGGATGAAATGCTTGATCATCTCTTCCGCAATTTCGATATCCGCGATCACGCCGTCACGCAGGGGGCGGATCGCTTCGATGTTATCAGGCGTCTTGCCCATCATCATCTTGGCATCGTCACCCACGGCCTTGACCTTCTTCACGCCATGCAGCGTCTCGATCGCGACGACCGACGGCTCGTTCAGCACGATGCCGCGATCCTGTACGTAGACGAGGGTGTTGGCGGTGCCGAGATCGATGGCCATGTTCTGCGAACCGAATTTGAAGAATCGCGACATCATCGAGGCCATCAGGAAATCCGTTAGGTAACCGGAAGGCCCGCCCGCGCATGGCGGGAAAGCGATCAGGTGGGTGGCGAGGAACGCGCGTCCCTTAGCCCAGAAATCCGTAAAGGCCAAAATTTTGTGTCGACAGCACTGGGGGTTTCGTCGCCTCCGTCTCGAAATCGCGGCGGTTCGTCGCTACCAGTGGAACGATGCCGCTTATCCGCAGACTGCCTGACCACCTTGTGAATCGCATCGCGGCGGGTGAGGTGGTCGAACGGCCGGCGTCGGCGCTGAAAGAATTGGTGGAAAACGCCATCGATGCAGGGTCACGCACGATCGCGGTGCGCCTTGCCTCCGGCGGGTTGGACCTGATCGAAGTGACGGATGATGGCTGCGGCATGGTCTCGGCTGAGATCGCCCTCGCGCTGGAACGCCACGCCACGTCCAAGCTGCCGGACGAGCGGATCGAGATGGTCGCCAGCCTGGGTTTTCGCGGGGAAGCCTTGCCCTCGATCGCCAGCGTCGCGCGGCTCACCATCGAAAGCCGTGCGCAGGGGAGCGAGGAGGGCTGGCGCCGCACGATGGACCATGGCGCGATCGCTGCCGACACCCCCGCTGCGCTGCCGTGCGGAACGCGTATTCGTGTTGAGGATTTGTTCGGCCGCGTGCCCGCACGTCGCAAATTCCTGCGCTCACCGCGTGCCGAATATGTCGCCTGCCTGGATGTGGTCCGTCGCCTGGCGATGGCGCGGCCCGAAATCGGCTTCACGCTGGAACATGACGGTCGGCGCACTCTGGCGACCCAGCCGGAAGAGGCTCTGGCGGCGCGGGTCGCGCGTCTGGTCGCGCGCGAACTGGCGGATGACGGCGTGGTGATCGAGGCCGAGCGTGGGGCCGCGCGGCTGACGGGCGTGGCTGGCTTGCCCACCTTCAATCGCGGCGTGGCCGATCACCAATATCTATTCGTCAACGGTCGCCCGGTGAAGGACCGGCTGCTGATCGGCGCGGTGCGCGGGGCTTATGCCGATATGCTGGCGCGCGATCGCCATGCCGTCCTCGCGCTGTTCCTCGAAATACCGCCCGAGGATGTGGACGTGAATGTCCATCCGGCGAAGACCGAGGTACGATTTCGCGACCCTGCCTTCGTGCGCGGGTTTCTGGTGGGGGCGCTGCGTCATGCACTTGAGGCGCAAGGCCAGCGCAGCGCGCAGGCCCCAGCGGCGGGCGCGATGGGAGCGTGGCAGGTGGAGCCCCCTGCGCCTTCATCCCTGGCGCCTGCGCCCTCCCTGCAATCGCTGTTCGCGCGCCAATACGCTCCGGCGGCCAACTCCGTGCGTGAGATGGGGAATGGCTGGGCCGGGCGGGGCCATCAGCCGCTCGCTCCCCCAGCGGCGCGAGCCGAGGAAGCCAGCGAAGACGCGCCGGTGGCCGAACATCCGCTGGGCGTGGCGCGCGGGCAAGTGGCTGGGACCTATATCGTCGCCGAAGCGGAAGACGGCCTCGTCATCGTCGATCAGCATGCCGCGCACGAGAGGCTTGTGCTGGAGCGACTGAAAGCCGCCGGCGCGCAGGAGGCGATGATCCGCAGCCAAGCCTTGTTGCTGCCCGAAGTGGTCGAAATGGAAGAACCGGACTGTGATCGCCTGGAGGAAAAGGCGACGGAACTGGCACGCTTCGGCCTCGTCCTCGAACGGTTCGGGCCCGGTGCCTTGCTGGTGCGCGCCGTGCCTTCGGTCTTGGGCAAGGCCGACGCTCAGGCCCTGGTGCGCGATATCGCCGACGATCTTGCCCGTCATGGCGATGCCCTGCTGTTGGGGGAGAAGCTGGACCTCGTTTTGGCGACCATGGCTTGCCACGGTTCGGTGCGCGCCGGGCGGGCCCTGTCCGTGGCGGAGATGAACGCATTGCTGCGCGAAATGGAGCAAACGCCCCGCTCTGGCCAGTGCAACCATGGCCGCCCCACATGGGTTAAACTTGCCCATAGCGATATCGAGAAGCTGTTCGGGCGGAAATGATGCGGAAGATTTGGCTGGCAGTCTTGACGGTGTCGGCGTTGAGCGGATGCGGAGACAAGGACGCGCCACAGGCGAAAGCGGTCGATGACGCGCAGGATGTCGCGCTGGTGGAAAAGCTCAATCAGCCTCCGTTCAAGCCCGTGCTGCCCCAACCTTTCACGACAGAAGACATCGCCCGGTATGATCTGGCCCGCGCCGGGTGCATGTTCCGGCCGGGCAAGCAAGCGGATGAACAGCCGTTGTTCGTGGCCCAGCAGGATCGGGGCTACCTCAAGATAGAGGGCAAGCTTTACCCGCTGGCGGTGAAGAGCGGCAGTGCGGAGCTGCCATCTGGCGCGCACAGCACTTATATCGGTACGCAGAACTGGGTCGAACTCGTGGCGCAGGCTGGAGAAGACGGCGCGGGACCGGGTGGGGCCAAGTCCTGGCCGAGCCGTCTCGTCATCCACGACTCCAACGAGCGCGTGGCTTTCGATTCGCTCGGCCAGGTAAGCTGCGCGCCGTCAACGCCCGAGGGGTCAACGGCCCAGGGTTAACCGAGCGAACAGCGTGTAGCCCCACGGATTGTTGCCATAAGCAGCGTCCAGAGCGTCAGGCTTCAGGTAGCCCGAAAGCGAACCACCCAGTGCCAGCTCGAACGGATCGAGCCGGAACCTGCGCGCATATCCGGCTTGCACCTTGCTGACCCGGAAGGTCTGATCGTGCAGCGGATCGTCGTGATCCGGGAATAGCTCGTCGTTGGCGACATTCTCGAGCCGGCCGAACAGAGTGTTATGCTGATCAAGGTCCCAGTTCGCCTCCGCCAGCCAGGCCGTCAGCGTGGCACCGGGAACGCGGTTTTTCGAACTGAAAGCTGCCATCGCCGATAGGCCTTCGCCGTTGTCATAGTGCGCGGAGGCGGTCAGCCGCTTTTCATCTTCACCGGGATGCAAGGCCTCGGGCTGCTCCAATTTGCCATAGCTCGCCTGGACCGCCCAACGCGGCGAAGGCGTCCAACTTGCCCGGACCGACCACGAATCAAGCTTCGGCGTTTCGATGTTCCAACGCCGCTCATCAGGCTCGGCGCCTCGGAACGCGGACCCTTCCAGCTGCCACTTGCCGGAAGAGAGCCCGGCGGTGACGACGCCATAGGTGATGTGAGTGGAATCGAACCAATGGTGCGTGATCGGCGGCTCCGGGTTCAGCCTGGAGGATCGCCGCATCATGAAGGCGCTGGGCCCGAGCGAGGGCTCACCCACCGGTCCGCCGTAGAGGTACGCGGTGGTATCGCTGCCCAAGTTGAAGTCGATCCGCGCCGCCAGTTCCATGAATAGGTCGTGCGGATGCTGCCGATCGACCAGCGGCTCACCGTTGGCCGTCTCGCCCGTCGCGAACAAATTGGGATAGCCGCGTGCGCTCATCGCCGGTTCCAGGCTCATCATCGAGCGCAACTGAAGATGGCCGAACCCGGTATCCCGCCCTGCCATCAGCATCGCCATGGAGGTTGAGTAGACCTTGTCACTTCCGCGCGGCCCGGAATGGTCGGTATATTGCGTGGTGACAAAGCCGTGGGCCATCACCATCCAATCACCCGCCATGACGTGAATTCCCGGCATGGACGGCACCGCGCCAGGCAGTCGTGACGTGCCCGAACCGGTCTCGAAAGCAGCGGGCTGATCGCTCATCGCACCGCCGTGGCCCATCGCGGCGTGTTCGGCGGTGGACATATGATCCGAGTGCGCCGGGATGGGTGGGGCTGCTGTGGGAGCGGGTGCGGGGGGAGCCATATCATGGTTCATCCCCGCGTGATCGTGCATCTGTGCAGACGCCGGCAATGGAATGAGGGCCGCGCCAGACAGCGCGACCAGAAGGGTCGTTCTCAACATCGTGAATTCCTGAAAATAGGTCGAGCCGGTGAAGGGCTATCGCGGACTTTTCAGGACCGGGGAGGGGGCACTTCGGGGCGCGCGCGGGGCGGCAGCAATACGCGATGGATGGCCGGCAAGCCGATCAGGGCCGCAAGAGGCTGAGCCTTTGGCGCTGCTACCATGCCGAAATCGGGTAGTACGCAGCCGATGCAGTCTCGTCGTTCCGGTTGCCCGGAATCAGAGTGATGTCCCTTTTCGTGGGCGGGCGCATGAACGATGTGATGCGTCGGCGGCGGCGCGCAATGGCCGCTCATCGCCAGGGCCGGCGCGGAAAGCGCGAACAGCAGAAAGAGGGCAAGGAGGCGGCGCAGCATCAGGCGCCGCTTATAGACCCGGCGAGGCCGCAAGCGCCATGCCCGTGATCGCATTTTTGCGCTTGCCCCGTCCGGTGTCAGTTTCTGGTCACTTCTTCCCCAGGCTCGGCCCCGCACGCAGCTTCGCTTCCGGGTCCGGAATGATACGATAGCGTGCGGTGATCAGGCTGAAGAGGCCGAACATTACGATGCCCGCGGCGGCGATCGTGAATGCGGGCCGATTGTCACGTAAGTCCAGCAGAACCTGGCCGAGCGACCGGGCCTCCTCGCTGCTGGCAAACCATGCAGACCGCAGTAGCGACCAGCCCATCAGCAGAAACACGACGCCGCGCGTCGCATGGCCGATGCGACCGATCCAACAGGTGGCATCCGGCGCGCGAGAGGAAATATGCTTCATGAAGCTGGCGTCGAACGCCTGCTTCGCCTGGAAGGCAGCACCCACGATCAGCGCCGCGCCCACCACGCCGATCGCCACCGGGCCCAAGTCATAGGTGAGCGCCGAAGTCGCCAGATCATGTGTGCGATCCTCCGCCTCACTCTTGGCTCCATAAGCCAGCTGAAGCGCAGTCCAGGATAGGCCAGCATGGATCAGCCCACTTGCGAGGTAGCCCACGCGCTGGCCGATGCCTTTGATATCGTTGCCCAGGCTTTCGAGGTCGTAGGTTGCGGCGATGAACTTGTAGAGCGCATAGCCCAGCAATCCCAACGCGGAAACATAGAGGATAGCGGTACCACCGGGTATCGAGCCGAGATATTCGAGCGAGCCGGTGACACCGTCCTGCGCCTCGTCACGCCCGCTGGCGGACAGCGCCAGGCAGCCGAGCAGGACATAGACGACACCGCGGGTGGCGTAGCCAAGACGAGCCAGCCAAACCACCTTCTCCGACTTGTCGACCATCTCTTCCGCTCCCTTAGAGAACGCACAATGCGTGAGGAGGCGGTTCGTGCCGCGGACCGTCCCGGAACAAGTCCGGGACGGGGCCGGATCAGACGTTGAACTTGAAGTGCATCACGTCGCCATCGTGAACGACGTATTCCTTGCCTTCCTGCCGCAACTTGCCTGCTTCGCGAGCCGGTGCTTCACCGCCCAGCGTAACGAAATCGTCGTAGGCGATGGTTTCGGCGCGGATGAAGCCACGCTGCATGTCGGAATGGATTTCTCCGGCCGCTTCGGGAGCCTTTGCGCCCTTGTGCACGGTCCACGCCCGAGCTTCCTTGGGGCCGACCGTGAAGAAGGTTAGCAGGTCGAGAAGATCGTACCCGGCACGGATGATACGCGCCAGGCCGGTTTCATGTAGGCCCATTTCCTCCAGGAACGCCATGCGCTCATCGATGTCCATGCCAGTCAGCTCCGCCTCGATCGCGGCGGAAACGATGACGGCGCTGGCACCCTCGGCCTTTGCCTTCTCGAACACGCGAGCGGAGAACGCATTGCCTTCGGCCGCCGCTTCTTCCTCGACGTTGCACACGTAGAGCACGGGCTTGGCGGTAAGCAGCTGCGCCTGGCGGAAGACGCGCGCCTCTTCCTCGTCGGCGGTCTGGGTCAGGCGAGCGGGCTTGCCTTCACGCAGCAGCTCCAGCGTCTGGCCCAGCACGGTGGCGATCAGCTTGCTTTCCTTGTCGCCCTGCGCCGCTTTCTTCTGGGCGGCGGGAACGCGCTTCTCCAAGCTTTCGAGATCGGACAGCAGCAGCTCGGTCTCGACCGTCTCGGCATCGGCGATCGGATCGACCTTGTTCTCGACGTGCTGGATGTCGTCGTTCTCGAAGCACCGCAGCACGTGGACGACCGCGTCCACTTCGCGGATGTTGCCTAGGAACTGGTTGCCCAGGCCTTCACCCTTCGAAGCGCCACGTACCAGCCCGGCGATGTCGACGCACGACAACTGCGTCGGCACGACCTTGGCGGAACTGGCGATCTGAGCCAGCTTGTCCAGGCGCGGGTCGGGCACGCCGACCTGGCCGACATTCGGCTCGATCGTGCAGAACGGATAATTCGCCGCCTGCGCCGCCTGCGTCTCCGTCAGCGCATTGAACAGGGTCGACTTGCCGACGTTTGGCAGGCCGACAATCCCGCACCGAAAACCCATGATATGCTCCGCGCTAATACAATCGCGGGCCCATAGCGGCAGGCGAGGCGCTTGGCCAGTTTCGCCTGCCGCCAGCGCTCAATCGATCGGATTGAGCGCCTCTGAAAAAAAGCAGCGCCGCGACGCCGCCCTATCATCAACCCTTGCGAGCCTTTTTTCGAACGATGGCGAGGCCGACGAGTCCAGCGCCCATCAGGCCCAGCATGCCGGGTTCGGGAACCTTGGTGCCGCCGCTGGTGCCGCCAGTGGTCGTGCCGCCGCTCGTGCTGCTGCCGCCGCACTTGAACTTGCAGCCGCCGCCCCACCATGAGGCATGTGCAGGCGCCGTGATAGACAGTGCGACGCCCAAGGAAAAAGCGGCAGTCAAAAATGTCTTGCGGATCATAAAACAGTACCCCTCACGAAGAGCATCAGGTTAACGCTCATGCGATTTCGATTAGGCAACAGACGTGCCAAACCAGTATCTGAAAAGGGTTCGATGGTTAACGCCGCGAGCGTCGCCCAAATCGTGTCAAGTCAGTCGACGATTTACTGTAACTTAGATTTGCTGGCGCATTGCCACACTGTTTATGAAGCGGGTGCCGTCCTCGTTCGCCAACCATTCCGCCTCTGCCGAGATCGCACCCAGCATGCCTGACAGGTCATCGATTTCCGCCTTGGCGTAGTTGCCCAGAACGTAGCCGGTCACGCGGTCCTTGTGTCCGGGATGGCCGATGCCCAGCCTGACGCGGCGAAAGTCTGCGCCAAGGTGCTGGTCGATCGAGCGCAAGCCGTTGTGCCCGGCGGTGCCGCCGCCTTGCTTCACCTTGACCTTGAAGGGGGCGAGATCGAGTTCGTCATGGAAGACGGTAAGGGCGTCCAGGCCCAGCTTGTAGAAGCGCATAGCCTCACCCACGGCGCGGCCGCTCTCATTCATAAAAGTGGCGGGCTTGAGCAGCAGGACCTTCTGCGTGCCGATGCGGCCTTCCTGCAGCCAGCCCTGGAATTTTTTCTGCACAGGGCCGAACCCATGCATATCCGCGACGGTATCCAGCACCATGAAACCAACGTTGTGCCGGTTCATCGCATACTGCGCGCCCGGATTGCCGAGGCCGACCCAGAGCTGCATGTGATACCTTTCCGAACTCAGGCGCGCGCCGCGCAATACAAAACCTCGTCATCCCCACGAAGGCGGGGATCCATCTCGGGGCCTGATACCATGGTCATGGCCAAAGATGGATTTCCGCTTCCACGGGAACGACGAGGTTATGTTTCTTGGACTTGAGAGAAACTCGTGCAGATTACTCTGCGGTGGCTTCCCCGGTGCCCTCTTCTTCACCCTCAGCGCTCAGCAAAGCTGACGGCGCGACGATGGTGGCGATGGTGAAGTCACGATCGCTGATCGCGCTTTCCACGCCCTTGGGCAGCTTCACCGCGCTGATGTGGATCGAATCACCCACTTCGGTGCCGGTCACGTCGACTTCGATCTGATCGGGGATGCTGTTGGCATCGCAAACCAGTTCCAGGTCGTGACGGACCACGTTCAGCACGCCGCCCTTCTTGAGGCCGGGCGAGGCTTCCTCGTTGGCGAACACCACCGGCACGTTGACGTGCACGGTCGCGTTGCGGGCGAGGCGCAGGAAATCGACGTGGAGCGGACGGTCGTTGACCGGGTGGAAGGCAACGTCCTTGGGGAGCGTACGCAGCTTCTTGCCGCCAACTTCGATCTCTACGATCGAGTTCATGAAGTGGCCGGTGCCCAGCAGGCGGACCAGCTCCTTCGCCTCGACGTGGATCGACAGCGGTTCTTCCTTGTTGCCGTAAATTACGGCGGGAACGCGGCCTTCACGACGCAGCACACGGGAGGCTCCCTTGCCAACCCCTTCGCGCGTCTCGGCCGGCAGGTTCAGCGTATCGCTCATGATAACGTGCCTTTCGAAAACATTTTGAAGTGAAGGATAGCGCCGGGTATCGGCGCATCCTCTCCCGCCACGCCTCCAGGGATGACCATGGCCGGGAAGCGCGCGCCCTTAGCGGTAGAAGCGCGCGAAAGCAAGGATCACTGTATGCGGCGGACGGT
>NZ_CAXYKL010000129.1:0-9709 GCF_964277725.1 uncultured Novosphingobium sp.
CTGCCGAGGATCGGCTCATCGCGGGAGGCATCAGTGTCGAGGCGCTGATGGACCAGGCCGGGCAGGGCGCGGCGGATTGGGTATGGCGCATCGCCGGAACCCGGCGCGTGACCGTGCTGTGCGGTCCTGGCAATAATGGCGGAGACGGCTATGTCCTGGCCGAAGCCATTCGCCGGCGCGGCGGTGATGTTTGTGTCGTCGCCCCTTACGACGCTCGGACCGCTGCCGCTCGGAACGCCAGGCAGCTTTATCAGGGCGAGATTGTTGACCCGGGAGCGGACATCAGCGGTGAAGTGTTTGTGGATTGCCTGTTCGGCAGTGGACTGACCCGGCCGCTGTCCGTGCAAGATGAGGCGCTGCTGCTCCGGCTTGCCGAGGCGCATCGTCTGCGCGTTGCGGTAGACCTGCCTAGTGGGATCGATGCCGATACCGGGGCCTTGCTGTCGCCCGTTCCTGCCTTCGACCTGACACTGGCGCTGGGGGCATGGAAGTTTGCCCATTTACTCATGGCGTCCGTCGCCCGGATGGGCTCACTGCGCTTGGTCGAGATCGGCATCGACCCCGTATCTGGCGCAGCGCGGCGCTTGACCGCCCCTCGCATCATCGCTCCGGCTCAGAACGCGCACAAATATACGCGCGGTATGCTGGCCGTAGTCGGCGGTGCAATGCCCGGCGCGGTGGTGCTGGCGGCTACCGCGGCGCAAGGCGCAGGTGCGGGATATGTGCGCATCGTCGGCGAACGTCCTGGCAACCTGCCGATCGACCTTGTCGCCGATGAACGCGACCTTTCTGATGCGTTGGATGACCGGCGTACCGGCGCGGTTCTCATCGGCCCCGGGCTTGGCCGCGATCATGCGGCGGCAGAACGACTGGCGGCAGCGCTTCACGCGCCGGCACCTTGCGTTTTGGATGCCGACGCTCTGATGTTGCTCAGTGCCAGTTCCATGGCGGATCGCACGGCACCAGCCATCGCCACGCCGCATGATGGCGAACTGGCCGCGTTGGAGCGGGCGTTCGTATGTGACGGTTCGTTGCCCAAGCCCCAACGCGCCATGAACCTGGCCGCCAAGAGCGGCATGGTGATCGTGGCGAAGGGCCCCGATACGGTTGTCGCAAGTCCCGATGGACGAGTCGTTCTGGCGGATCGAGGAAACAGCTGGCTATCGACTGCCGGAACGGGTGACGTGCTCAGCGGTACCATCGCCAGCCGGCTTGCCACCGGACTAGAGGCGTTCACGGCAGCGTGCGAGGGCGTGTGGCTGCATGCCCATGCCGCTCGGCGCTGTTCCCCCGCTTTCACAGCGGCTGACCTGGCCAAGGCAGTTCCGCAAGCGCTGGCAGATTGTTTATGAGTATCGTCGAAGAAATCCTGCGCGTCGCTGCCAAAGGCGATGGCATCACCGCGTCGGGCAGGCATGTCCCTTTCAGCGCCCCGGGCGACCGGGTACAGGCGGATGGCGTAATCGAGCCAGGGCCGCACCACGCGACCCCGCCGTGCCGGCATTTCCGCACATGCGGTGGATGCCAGTTGCAGCATCTGGACGAGGAGACGTTGGCCGGCTTCGTCGCGGAACGCGTGGCCAATGCTGCAAGCGGGCAGGAACTGACAGCTGAGGTGATCACGCCGCCCCACCTTTCTCCTCCGCGGTCACGCCGCCGGGCGGCTTTGCATGCGCAGCGCCAGGGGGGGCGCATCGTGCTCGGCTTCCGGGAGCAGGGCTCGCACCGAATCGTCGACATGCAGGAATGCCACGTGCTGGTGCCCGAGCTGTTCGCACTCATCGCCCCGCTGCGGCAAATGCTGGCTCGCCATCCCGGAAAGCTCGCCGTCGATATCGAGATGACCCTGGCGGAGCAGGGCGTCGACCTTGGCCTCAAGGGGCTACGCGTCGAAGGGCTGGATGCGACGGAAGCCATGCTGGCATTCGCGCAGGACAACCAGCTCGCCCGTCTGACGCTGGACCAGGGCTATGGCCCGGAACCGACTTGGGAGCCCAATCCGGTCAGCGTGCGTCTCGGCCCCGCCAGCGTGCCCCTGCCGCCCGGGGCCTTCCTGCAGGCAACGGCGGATGGCGAGGCGACGCTGATCGCGGCCGCTCAGGAGTGGCTCGCAGGTTCGGCCACCATCGCCGATCTCTTCTCGGGCCTTGGTACCTTCGCCTTTGCGCTGGCCGGACCCGCCACCAAGGTCCTGGCGGCGGAAGCCGCGCGAGACGCGCATATCGCGTGCAAGGCTGCCGCCGGTCGTGCGCAAATGCCGGTCCATGCTTTGCACCGAGATCTGTTCCGCAATCCGCTGCAACCCGATGAGCTAAACCGCTTCGCTGCCGTCCTGCTCGATCCGCCCCGCGCCGGTGCGCGTGAACAGGTCGGATACCTGGCGCAAAGCACCGTGCCCCGGATCGTCTACATCTCATGCAATCCGTCCAGCTGGTCACGCGATGCGACGACCTTGGTGGCGAGCGGATATCGGTTGGCCGAATTGCGCCCGGTCGGCCAGTTCCGCTGGTCGACGCATGTCGAACTCGCCAGCTTGTTCGTTAAAGGCTGACCGGAAAGTTCGAAAGACGGGGCGGCTACTCGGGCGCCGCCTTGTCCATCAAATCCATGAAGTCCCACGCGGCGTCGCGATCCTCGGCTTTCTTGAACACCGCGTCCAGGTCTGGCGCGGCACCCAGCAGATACATCAGCGACCACAAGGCGAAGCGCCGGCCGCGATCCTGCTCCATGCCCAGGTCCACGCCCATGCGCTCTATCCCGGAGGCGAGGGCAGGGGGCGCGATCGCCTCCATGTCGGCGGTGCCAAAATAGCGGCTTAGCTGATCGTCAAAGTCCATGCCGACGGCTGTGGCCGGCGCCGGGACGAGTGGCAAGCGTGGTGCTCGTGGTTGTCTTGTCATATGCCGGGCCTATATGCGGGCCTTTCGCGGGCGCGGTCGCCAAAGGAGACAGGTTAGTGAGCAAGGTTCTGGTGATCGGCGCGGGCGGCGTCGGGTCGGTTGCGGTCCACAAGATGGCGATGAACCCGGACATCTTCTCCGACATCCACCTCGCCAGCCGCACCGTTTCGAAGTGCGATGCGATCGCGGAGTCGGTAAAACAGCGCACCGGCGTCGATATCCAGACTTATGCGATCGATGCGGACGATGTGGCCGCCACCACGAAACTGATCCAGAGCATCGGCCCCAAGCTCGTCGTCAATCTGGCCCTGCCTTACCAGGATCTGGCGATCATGGATGCCTGCCTGGCGGCAGGCACCCACTACCTCGATACCGCCAACTACGAGCCGCGCGACGAAGCGAAGTTCGAATACAAGTGGCAGTGGGCCTATCAGGACAAGTTCAAGCAGGCGGGCCTGATGGCGTTGCTGGGCTCGGGCTTCGATCCCGGTGTCACCAGCGTCTTCGCGATGTGGCTGAAGAAGCACAAGCTCAAGAGCATTCGCCTGCTCGATATCCTGGATTGCAATGGCGGCGACCACGGCCAGCCGTTCGCCACGAACTTCAATCCCGAAATCAACATCCGCGAAGTCACCGCGCCGGCCCGTCACTGGGAGAACGGTGAATTCGTCGAAACCCCGGCAATGGGCGTGAAGCAGCAGTTCGATTTCGAGGGCGTGGGTCCCAAGAACATGTACATGATGTACCACGAGGAACTGGAAAGCCTCGCGAAATTCCTGCCGGAGATGGAGCGCGCGCGCTTCTGGATGACGTTCGGCGATGCCTATATCCAGCACCTGACCGTGCTGCAGAACGTGGGCATGACGCGCATCGACCCGGTGATGTACAACGGCGTCGAGATCATCCCGCTGCAGTTCCTGAAGGCGGTGCTGCCGGAGCCTGCCTCGCTTGGCGCCACGACCAAGGGCAAGACCAACATCGGCGATATCGCGACGGGTGACGCGCTGGATGGCTCGGGCGAAAAGACGTTCTACATCAAGAACATCTGCGATCATGAAGAAGCCTACGCAGAGACCGGCAACCAAGCCGTCAGCTACACCACCGGCGTTCCCGCGATGATCGGGGCGGCCATGATGCTGACCGGCAACTGGCGTGGTGAGGGCGTCTTCAATATCGAACAGCTCGATCCCGATCCGTTCATGGAGATGCTCAACGCCCATGGCCTGCCGTGGACGGTCGAGGAACTTGACGGGCCGCTGTCGTTCTGATGGTGCGCGCTCTTTTCCTCGCTGCGCTGAGCGGCCTATCGCTTTGTGCTTGCACGCCCACCCAAGCGCCCGAAGCTGCTCCGACCACTCCGGCAGGGCAGTCGCTGGTGCGAGATATGTCAGGGCCCGACAAGGCCGCCTGCCAGGCCAGCGGCGGCCGTGTGGAGCGGCGCGGAAGGCTTGGTTCGGAACTGTGCGTGCGTCCCTTTGCCGATGCCGGCAGGAGCTGCACGGACAGCGCGCAGTGCCACGGCAAGTGCGTCGCCACGGGCAACACCGCCGAACCGCAGACGGCGGGCCAATGCCAGGCGGACGATCGCCTTTTCGGATGCTATTCCGAGATCAAGGGCGGCAAATCGGCCTATACCATCTGCGTCGATTGACGCCGTAGGCATCGAGGACCAGCAAGCATGGAAACCAGAGCCGGCGATCCCGGGGCCTTTGCCCGTTTCGATCTGGAGCGTGTGGAAAGCCCCGCCTTCGTGGTGGATGCCGCCAAGTTGCGAGAGAACCTGCGCATCCTCCAGGATGTGGGCGAGCGGTCCGGCACCAAGGTGCTTGCCGCGTTGAAGGCCTTCTCGATGTGGTCCACCGCCCCGATCATCGGCGAGTATCTGGACGGCGTCTGTACCTCGGGATTATGGGAAGCCCGGCTTGCCTCAGAGTTTTACGACGGTGAGATCACCACGTACTGCGCCGCCTACAAGCCGGAAGATCTGCCGGAAATCCTGCGCCTCTCCGACCATGTGATCTTCAATTCACCGGGCCAGATCGAGCGGTTGTGGCCGATCATCGAGGCGGCGCGGGCCGGGGGGGAGGACTTCGACATCGGCCTCAGGATCAATCCCCTGCATGCCGAGGGTGAGGTTCCTCGTTATGATCCTTGTGCCCCGCATTCGCGCCTGGGCTTCCCGATCGACCAGTTGACCGACGAACACATCGAGATGATCGACGGGCTACATATGCACACCTTGTGCGAGCAGGACTTCGAACCGCTATCCCGCACCTGGGACAAGGTGTTCGACCATCTCGAGCCCTGGTTTGGTCAGTTCAAGTGGATCAACCTGGGCGGCGGACATCACATCACCCGGGCCGATTATCAGCGCGAGGAGATGATCCAGTTCCTCGCCGATGTGGCAGAGGACACCGGCGCGGACGTCTATATCGAGCCGGGCGAGGCCATCGCGCTGGACGCAGGCATTCTCGTCGGCACGATCCTCGACACGGGATGGAACGGCATGCCAGTCGCCATCACCGACATCTCGGCGACCTGCCACATGCCTGATGTGATCGAGGCGCCCTATCGCCCCGCCATGCTGGGCGAACAGCGGACGGGGGACGACGAGATGGACAACGACACCGGCGGTACGGTCCGTCTTGGTGGTCCGTCGTGCCTCGCCGGGGATGTGATCGGGGATTACGCCTTGCCTGTTCCGGCGGAGCCCGGCGCGCGGTTCGCGTTCCTCGATCAGGCGCATTATTCGATGGTGAAGACGACGACGTTCAACGGCGTGCCGCTGCCCTCGATCTGGCTCTGGGATTCCGAAACCGACGCGCTCGAGTGCATTCGCCGTTTCGATTACGAGGACTTTCGCGACCGATTGAGCTGATCGCGGCGCGGTGCGCTCTCACCTAGGCTCGCACGGCGGGCGACCTGGCTCGATTATATCGGGTAATCGAAACTGTGGCGAAAGCACCACGTTGTTCCAGTCTCGCAAGGCCCGATAGAAAGGCTGAACTGATGAGCATTTCACTCTCGTTTTTCGCCTGTTTCGCTCCCCCAGGCGTGCGCATCTTGGTGCCATTGTGAAGCTTTTTTGACACCGCAGATTTTTCGGTTGCGAATCCGTAGATCACCCCTATATCCGCCCTCCGCTGCCCCATGGGGACTTCCAAACCGCAAGGCAGCTTTTTGTAACACACCGTTTGGGGGTCCCTTGAGTTGCACCATCATCTTGACGCCTCGGCAGTAGCGCGCGCCCTCTCGCCCGACGAACCCGTTATCCTCAACCGACCGCATGCCGCGGCGCGGGCCGCTCGCTTCTTCACCACGAAGTTTCCGGGCAAATCCCTCTATGCGGTGAAGGCGAACCCGTCGCCTGAGCTGCTGCCGATCCTGTGGGACGGCGGTATCACGCACTACGACGTGGCCTCGATTGCGGAAGTGCGACTGGTGCGCGGTGTGCTGCCTGAGGCAACGCTGTGCTTCATGCATCCGGTGAAGACCGCCAGCGCGATCCGTGAAGCGTATTTTGTTCACGGCGTGCGCACCTTCAGCCTCGACACCCGCGAAGAGCTTGCCAAGATCGTGGCCGCCACGGCGGACGAGCACGGCAATCCGGCGGCCGACTTGCGCCTCTGCGTGCGCTTGCGCGTGTCTTCCGAGTATTCGGAATTGAGCCTGGCGTCCAAGTTCGGGATCGATCTCGTCGACGCCGGGCCGTTGCTGCAGGAGACCCGCCAGGTCGCTGACTGGCTCGGCCTGTGCTTCCACGTCGGCAGCCAGGCGATGACGCCCTTCGCCTATGTCCAGGCGCTGGAGCGCGTTCGTGCGGCTATTGCCGACGCCGGTGTCGTCATCGACATGATTGACGTTGGTGGTGGTTTCCCCTCGGTCTACCCGGGCATGGAGCCGCCGCCGCTGGAAGATTATTTTGCGATCATCCACCGCCACTTCGAAGCCCTGCCGATCGCTTACAACGCCGAACTCTGGTGCGAACCGGGCCGCGCGCTGAGCGCCGAATACAACTCGCTGATCGTCAAGGTGGAGAAGCGTCGCGGCAAGGAGCTTTACATCAACGATGGCGCTTACGGCGCGCTCTACGATGCCGCGCACGTGGGCTGGCGGTTCCCGGTCAAAGTGCTCAATGCCGACCGTGCCGACACCTTGGAAGACTTCGCGTTCTACGGCCCCACATGCGATGATGCCGACTTCATGGAAGGCCCGTTCCAATTGCCGGCAGATATCGCATCGGGCGACTACATCGAGGTCGGCATGCTCGGTGCCTACGGTGCGGCGATGCGTACGGCGTTCAACGGCTTTGGCCAGGGCGCCAGCGTGATCGTCGAGGATGAGCCGATGGCCAGCCTCTATACCGGCGAGCGCAAGGACCCCCGCGTTTCGGACAACGTCGTCTCGCTGCGCTGACAGTACCCGCTTTTTGCAAGATCCAAGCCCCCGAAGCCTCGTGCTTTGGGGGCTTTTCGTATCCGCAGTACATCACGTTTTTGCAGGCTGGTTCAGCTTTCGTTCTTACACTTTCAATAAAGTCGAAATCGATCAGAGAGTCGGAGGCAACGCGCGTTGACGTCCGGTGTTCTGGTATCGACACGAATCACGGTGTCGGGAGAGTGACAGCGATGAAGCGTTTTACTGCTGCGGGACTGCTGGGAATAAGCATTACGGCGCTGTGCAGCCCCGCGCAGGCGGAAACGGCGCGAGACGTTTTGGTCAACGCCGCCTTTGGCACCACGAACAAGGCCACGGCGCTGGCACAAATCAATCAGGCTATTGCGATAGCGGAATCAAGCCTGAAGCGAAACCCGCAGGACAGCAACACACGGCTACAGCGGGCCTTAGCGATTAGCTATCGCGGCAAGCTCAATCGCAGCCGCAGTGACGTTCTGGCTGCCAGGCGCGAATTCGAAGCCCTGGTCGCCGCCGATCCGCGCAACCCCGAAACGCACCTGGCTCTGGCGGGGTGGCATCTGGCATCGGTGATCGAGTTGGGGCCGTTCATGGCACGCACCGCGCTAGGGGCGCGCACCGCTGTCGGCACCAAGGAGATGGCGCAAGCCTTGGCACTGGGACGTAATCGCGCTTCAGTTTCGGCGCTTGCCAGCCTGCAGCAGATTCAAGTCAATCCGGATGATGTGGCTGGAGCGCGCCGCCTTGCCGAAGCTGCGGTTGGGGCGCGGGCGGAGACATCTTTTGACCGGGTGATGCAGCGTCAGGCCGGGACGCTCCTGGCATCGTTGCGGAAAGGCGATGGCAAGGCCTCTGCCAGTCTGGCCAAGCAGCTTATGCCGTTCGGCCGCATCGCCTGAACGCAAAAGGGCTCCGGAGACGTTCCGGAGCCCTCTGTTATTCCGACCGGAATGGCGCCTCAGCGCTTGTCGATCGCCACATAGTCGCGCTGCGTCGGCCCGGTATAGAGCTGGCGCGGACGGCCGATCTTCTGGCCTGGATCGCTGATCATTTCGTTCCACTGCGCCACCCAGCCGACCGTGCGAGCCAGGGCGAACAACACCGTGAACATGGTGGTCGGGAAGCCGATCGCCGAAAGGATGATGCCCGAGTAGAAATCCACGTTCGGGAAAAGTTTCTTCTCGACGAAGTAGGGATCGTTCAGTGCGATCTCTTCCAGGCGGAGAGCCGTTTCGAACAGCGGATCGTCCACCTTCAGCGCTTCGAACACTTCACGAACGGTAGACTGCATGACGGTCGCGCGCGGATCGTAGTTCTTGTACACGCGGTGGCCGAAGCCCATCAGACGGAAGGGATCGTTCTTGTCCTTGGCCCGCTCGATGTAGTGCGGAATCTTGTCCGGCGTGCCGATTTCCTTGAGCATGTTGAGCGCCGCTTCGTTCGCGCCGCCGTGAGCAGGGCCCCAAAGGCAGGCGATACCAGCCGCGATGCACGCAAACGGATTCGCGCCCGACGAACCGGCAAGACGCACGGTCGAGGTCGAGGCGTTCTGCTCGTGATCGGCGTGAAGGATAAAGATGCGATCCATCGCCTTCTCCACCGCCGGGATCACTTCATACTCCTCCGCGGGGACGCCAAAGGTCATCCGCAGGAAATTGCCGGTGTAGCTCAGCTTGTTGTCGGGGTAGAGGAAGGGCTGCCCGACAGAGTACTTATACGCCATCGCAGCGATCGTGGGCATCTTGGCGATCAAGCGATGAGAGCTGATCTTGCGATGCTCGGGATCGGCGATGTCGGTGCTGTCGTGGTAGAACGCGGAAAGCGCGCCGACCACGCCGCACATGATCGCCATGGGATGCGCATCGCGGCGGAAACCACGGTAGAACGTTGCCAGCTGTTCATGCAGCATGGTGTGGCGCGTGATAGTGGTGGAGAACGTCTCCAACTCATCGCCGCTTGGCAGTTCGCCGTTCAGCAGCAGGTAGCACACTTCCATGAAGCTGGATTGCTCTGCCAGCTGGCCGATCGGATAACCGCGATGCAGCAGCACGCCTTCGTCGCCGTCGATATAGGTCAGCGCGGATTCGCACGCCGCCGTCGAGGTGAAGCCCGGATCGAAGGTGAACTGGCCGGTCTGACCATAGAGCTTTCGGATATCGATCACATCCGGGCCGACGCTGCCCTTCAAGATAGGATATTCGAACTCCTTACCGGCAGTGGTGAGTTTTGCCTGGTTAGCCAAGTGTCTATACTCCCTAGACTTGCGACCCTGCCGGGGCGGTAGCTTGCGCGGCAATCCGCGCCAGACTCTCGTCCCGACCGAGCAGAACCAAAACGTCGAAAATTCCTGGGGATGTCGTCTGGCCGGTCAAGGCCGCGCGCAAGGGCTGCGC
>NZ_CAXYKL010000130.1:0-23322 GCF_964277725.1 uncultured Novosphingobium sp.
TGCGGTGTCGACCGTCACGTTGCGGCCGTTGGCGATGATGCCGACGGCGCCCGTGCCAGCGGTCGAGGTGAGGCCAGTCGTCGTGATCGCCACGTCGCCATAGCGCGAGTATGCGCCGATGCCGCGCCCGCCCGCCGCAGTGTTGGTCACCGTTCCGGTCGTGACGATAACGTCGTTCGACGACACCGCGCGCACGACATTGTTGAAGGCAGAAGAGCTCGAGAGCGTGCCGGTGCTGTTGACGGTCGCACCCGCGTCACCGTTGACGTAGACCGCGTGCGAATAGGCGGCGGCATTAGCCACAGTGCCTGCGTTGACGAACTGGTTGTTCCCGACGCCGCTGATACTGACCGGGCCGCTGACCACAACATTGGGATCAGTATTGACGGTAAGGTCACCTGCGGGCGTGTAGGTGATGCCGCTGGCGTAAGGATTGCTGCCCGCAGAGCAAGTCACCGAATTGGAGGTGGCCGGGCCACATTCGTCAGCCGCATGCGAGCTTCCGGGGGTCAGTAGCAGAAGTCCAAGGGCAAGCCCGGTGAGGGCCGTCCCGCCGGCGAGACGCGCCTTGCTGCGGACGGTGGAGAACTGGCTTGCAGGGTGAAACTGCCCGTTACGAGCACCGGTAGCTTTGCTCATCGATTCGTATCTCCCATGCCGCGCTTCGAATGGGGACGCGGTCTGTACGAGCCGGTTAGTCCTTAGAATCAAATGATAAAAGCTGATTATTTTTTGTTGACTGTGGAACTACGACGGCTCTTCAACATACATTGAACTCAGCCGATCGTGATTGTGTTCTGGATTTCCATGGTGTCGACGCCAATCGACATTGGGCAGACATGACCTGGCAAAATCGCGACGTCGAATAGCTCGGAAATCTCACCATCTAGGCGGATCCAATCTACCAGGTCGCCGGTGCGAAGATCGATGACGAACACGCCGCACCATGGCTCTCCATCGCGTCGGGTGATCTCGCGCTCGAGTTCCAGTTCCTTGAAGCTGCCGTCCCGCGGCTTCGATGCGGTGACGACCGCAAAGCCGTTATGCACCGCCAGCCCACGCAGGAACCCGGGGCAGAACGCGACGTCCTGCTTGGCGCCGGTGTCCAGATCGACGCGGATCAACTGTCCCCGCCCGCTGTCGAGCGCGTAGAGCTTGCCATCTGCAACCCGAGGACTGTGAGGCATGGACAACTGGTCGGTGACAACTCGTCCAGTCTCCACCTCGATGATGACCCCGCCGGTTTCGCGGCGCGCGCGCCAGCCGCTCAGCACGTCGGTCTGGCTGACGGCGGTCACATAGGCCGGGCGTCCGTCCAGCATGGCCATTCCGTTGAGGTGGCACCGATCTTCGGCTGCGAGCTTGGAAATGAACGGGGGCCGCCAGTAGGGTCGGAAACTGTGCACTGGATCGAGCACGGCCAAGCAGCTGTGTTTGGTGTTGACGAAGACGGGATGCCCATCGACTAGGATGCCGATCTCGTGAATATCGATATCGCCGGTTGTTCGACCTTCCCTCGGAACAAAGACAGTGTCGAATGATCCATTGGCCTGCTCACCGACACCGAGCATATTCTCCAGGCGCCAAAGTTGGTACAGCGATCCCAGCCAGAGCCGGCCTCCATCGTAACAAACACCCATGGCCCGTACGAAGTTCTGCTGGTTGAACGACACGCTGCCGTTGGGCAGCAACCCCACCAGAAACAGCTGCCCTGTCTGGTACGAAGTGAATGCCAGACTAACCTTCTGCGATTCGAGCCAGCCCGCGAACCCCCGAGAAACGGTAATGCTTGTGCCGACTTGCGGTGCGCTATGCGTATTCGTCATGACGCTTTCTTACGCAGAATGGAGTTTGCCCCAAAGCTGAATTCTATCTCCCGCGTGCGAATCGATTGCCAGTCCGGGGTGTTCCAGAGTTCGGTCCATCTTGGCGCCGACTTCAAGCCGGGGAGACAGACACGGGACAGGTCATCGGTTTTATGATGCTGCCAGTATTGCTCCGTCAGCTATCAACCTGACTTTCGAAAACGTCCAGGGTCATCGCTACAGCGTGCTGCGCCATTGGGCTCAATGCTTAGGTTCTTTAAACCGCCCTCAATGCTGTCAAGCAGTTCCAGAGCGAAACCGCCGAATGTCACGACGGGCTTGTCGGCGACTGGCTTTGCCTCTTCCTTGCTTTTCAAGCGTTCGACGCGAGGGTCGATGCGTTCGAGCAGCATCTCCCGGATTTCGGCGGTACGCTGCCGAACTTTCGCGAGAGGCACGTCCAAGGCCGGACCAAGCCCCATTTCGATTCGCTTGCCAGGGCCGGTCTTATTGATTCTGAATTCGCTCTTGGGCTTGAGCGTGCCGATGAAGATCCGCGATCGGCCGGTCGGGCGGATGCAGGTACAGACCACCGCCGTCACCATAGAGGCCGGGCCTCTCCTCAGACTAAATCTGTCGATCTGAGAGTTTGTTACGCGCGTGCGACGGCGTAATTTCGGCTATTAGCAAGCGATCAGCGGTCCAGCCAGCCATAACTTTGGACGTAAATTTTGCGTGGCTTTCCACGATCTTCGGCGAATGCCAGTGAACGCAAAATCCATGTGAAAGCGCGGCAAACCGCCCCTCTCCAGCGTTCGTAGTAATTCGTAATGGTGCGCTGGAAAGTGGCCGCTGGCGGAGACGCCGGGATTCGAACCCGGGGTGCCCCCTTAAGGGCACGACGGTTTAGCAAACCGCTGGTTTCAGCCACTCACCCACGTCTCCGGATGCGGCCTTGAGGGCGCGGCTATAGCGAGGGGTTTGGCAAGGAGCAAGGGGGTGCGCAGGCTTGTTTGAGATGATCTTTGCATGCGGCTGAACGGCGGCTTCAGTTCGCCTCGGCGCAAAATCGCCTTGGGGGCACACCGTTCATTGCTGGATAAGGCCGGATGCGCTCTAAGCCTGAGATTGGGTCCAGTTATCGGGAGCGCGGGGCGATCATGAATTTACGCAAGATGCGGTCGCATATGGCGGCGGCCATCGTGGTGATGGGGCTGGGAGGCACGTTGCTGGCGGCTCCCGTCGCGGCGCAAGTGCGCTCCGTGGACCCGGACGTCGCGATCGACGGTGACTTGTCGCCTGGCCAGAACACCCCCGCCCGATCGGCACCTGTATCTCCGGCAGCGCGAGATCGCGGCAGTTCGACCGATATCTATGGTGGGAACGGAACGCCGTTAGATACCGGCCCCTCGTCATCGTCGACATCCTATCCGGCTTCCACGTCCGTCTCCGATGCGTCGCGCGCGCCGGCGGCCACTCCGTCCAATTCGGTGGACGACTGGAACCCGCAATCGATCGGCACCGAGGCGACCGCGCCGCAGGGCACTACATATCGCAAGGACGACTTGATCGGCGCGGCCGAGGGCGTGTTCGGCAAAGGCGCGCAGGGCCTGGCCAGCATGATCGAGGATCTGCTGCGCAAGCAGGGCGAGCCCAACGCCTATATCGTGGGGCGTGAGGGCTCCGGCGCCATCGGCGTGGGCCTGCGTTATGGCTCGGGTACGCTTCATCACAAGGTGGAGGGCACTCGCGCGGTCTATTGGACCGGGCCGTCGATCGGCTTCGATGCGGGCTTGAACGCATCCAACGCCTTCGTGCTGGTCTACAATCTCTACGATACGGAAGAGCTGTATAAGCGCTTCCCGGCGGGTGAGGGGCAGGCCTACCTCGTGGGCGGTTTCAATATCAGCTATCTGCGCCGTGGCGACGTGGTGCTGATCCCGGTACGGATGGGCGCCGGATTGCGCCTGGGCGTCAATGCTGGATACATGAAGTTCACGCACAACCAGAAATGGCTGCCATTCTGAACGCGGCTCGGCCGCGCGGGGGTGATTCCGCGCGGCCGTCCGGTCATCGAATTGGGCACGACGGGCGTTAGTTGCCCGCTGCCGCCTTGCCCGATGCGCTGGCGTTCGCATTGGCACCCGCAGCGAGTTGCAGGCTGGATCGCGGCACTGCCGTCATCACCTGGTTCACCTTCCCGGCGCTCTTGGCGTAAAGCTGGGAGACCGGGATGTCGTACACCTTGCTGCCGTCCACCACGATCGCGGTATCGCCCTGCACCTTCTGGACGGTGCCCACGGAGCGGTTCTCGCTATCGCGGACGGTCAGCCCGGTGGAGAGATCGGTGGTGTTCGCCACGCGCAATTGCGCATGGTCGATCCGGCGCTGCACCGCGTTGTTCGCGCGGTTGACGGCATGGCCGACATGATCGGTGGTGTGTTGCACGGTCGACGCCGGGTCCACGGTGGTGTTGACTGCCGCGCCGACATTGGCGCCGACATTCGCGGTAGAGCCAACGACGCCGCCCAGTTGCGCGAAGGCGGGCGCCGCAATGAGAGCGGTGCCGATAAGCGGAATAGCGATGATCTTACGCATGGTGATCTCTCTTCCCTTGATAATTTTTGGTGGACGATCCCGTGGGGCGAACGTCCGCAGTCTAAGTAGGATCACGGGTCTGAGCCATTCGTGTATAAGACGTTCATCGTATGTCGAGGCGGTGGGCTTGTTGAGGATCGGGGCTCTTGCAGGGCGGCGATGTGCGAAGTAACGGGGCGCACCATGCTTACCAACTTGCAGCAACAGCCCGCCGATGCGCTTCTGGCGCTCATCAAGCTCCACAACGCGGACCCGCGTGCCGACAAGATTGATCTCGGCGTCGGCGTGTATCGGACTGGGGAGGGCGATACCCCCGTGTTCGGCGCGATCAAGGCGGCGGAGCGCAAGCTGGTGGAAGAGCAGGATTCCAAGGCGTATCTCGGCCCTGAGGGCGATATGGGCTTTGTGGAAGCTTTGATGCCCTACGTGTTCGGCAAGGAATCGCCTGACATGGGCGGCCGGATTGAGGGTATGCAGACCCCCGGTGGCACGGGTTCGTTGCGCATCGCGTTGGCGGTGGCGAAGCGGGCTGGCATCCGCCGCGTGATCGTGGGTGTTCCCAGCTGGCCCAACCACGCGCAGATCTGCGCAGACCTTGGTCTGGATGTGGTGGAGTTCAATCACGCGACCCAGGCCGGCCATACCGACATGGACGCGTTGCGCGGCGCGCTGGCCAATGTGGGTGAGGGTGATGCGATCCTGCTGCATGGATGCTGCCACAATCCCACCGGCATCGATTACTCGCACGCCGAATGGGATGAGATCGCGCAGCTGCTGTCGCAAACCAAGGTGCTGCCGATCCTCGACCTTGCCTATCAGGGCCTGGGCAACGGGATGGAAGAAGACGCCTATGGTTTGCGCCGCGTTCTGGTGGCGGTGCCCGAGGCGCTGATCAGCTATTCGTGCGACAAGAACTTCGGCCTGTACCGCGATCGCGTGGGTGCGCTTTATGTCATGGCGGCGGCGGGGGAAGACCTGCCGCGCATGATGTCGAATGCCCATTCCCTGGCACGCGCCAACTGGTCGCAGCCGCCAGATCACGGCGCGGCTGCGGTCCGCCTGATTCTGGAGGATGAAGGCCTGACCGCGCAGTGGCTGGACGAACTGGACCAGATGCGGGACCGCATGCGCCAGGTTCGCGCTACTTTGGCCGCAGCAGGCAAGGCGGGCGCGGTGGACCTGACGGCGTTCGGCGGACAGAACGGCTTGTTCTCGATCGTGCCGATCAGCAAGGAACAGGTGCTGGAGATGCGGGAGAAGCACGGCATCTATATGGCCGGTTCGGGCCGTATCAACGTGGCGGGTCTGACGATGGGCAACATCGACAAGTTCGTTGCCGCCGTGGCCGAAGTCACCGCCTGACCAAAACACCGGCGGCCTATTCGGTAAGGTCGCCGGGTCTTGGTGCCTCAGCCGTTGAGGCTTTGCATCCGCTTGAGATAGCGGGCGAGGACGTCGATCTCTAGATTGACCTTGTCGCCCTGCTGCAGCGTGCCCAGCGTCGTCACGTCCGCAGTGTGCGGAATGATGTTGACCGCGAAATGGCAGGTGCCGTCAGGCTGGTCGGTCACGTCGTTGACGGTCAGCGATACGCCATCGATGGTGATCGAGCCTTTCGGGGCCAGGTAGGGCGCAAGATCCGCGGCAATAGCAAAGCCGATGCGCCGCGAATCGCCTTCAGGACATACGTCCAGCACTTCGCCCACGCCGTCCACGTGGCCGGTGACGATGTGGCCGCCCAGCTCGTCGCCCAGCTTCAGTGCCGGTTCGAGATTGAGCGTGGTGCCTTCGTGCCACCGACCCGGGACCGTGCGGGAAACCGATTCGCCCGAGATATCGACCGCGAACCAGGCGTCACCCGCCGCTCCGCCCTTTTCCACCACGGTCAGGCACACGCCGGAGCAGGCGATCGATGCGCCGATCGCGATCTCGGCAGGATCGAACGGGCACGCGATGACGGCGCGCAAGTCGCCCTCCTGCTTCGCTTCGCGGATGGAGCCCAGGGCGGTGATGATACCGGTAAACATGACGCTGCCTTAGCGCTGCCGCACGTAGAGTTCCAGCATGTCCGGGCCGAGCTTACGCCGATCCTGCAGATGCCATCGGTCATGGGCCTGCCCCAGCGATGCCAGGCCGATATCACCGATCGCCGCCTTGCCGCCGCCCACCACGATCGGCGCGCGATAGAGCAGCAGGCGATCGACCAGATCCGCCTTGAGGAAGGCCGCTGCGGTCAAGGCCCCGCCTTCCACGAACAGATACTGTACCCCGGCCATGTCCCGAATCGCTTCGGGCGAGGCGATGGTCTGCCAGCCGGCGGGCGCGGACTGGCGCGTCAGCACCCAGCGATCGGGGCTGCGCCTTTCCAGGCCAGGCAGCCGCACATCGAGGCGCGGTTCGTCGGCTCGCAGGGTGCCACCACCCACGAGGATCGCATCGGCCCTGGCGCGCATGGCGTGGGTATGGGCGCGAGCTTGATCGCCCGTGATCCACTGGCTTTCTCCACCGGCCAGCGCGATGCAGCCGTCCAGCGAAGTTGCCAGCTTCAGCGTCACTTCCGGTCGGCCGCGTTGTGCGCGGATCAGGTAGCCGGAAAGGCTCTCGGCGCAGGCGGGGGAGGGCAGAAGTTCGCAGACGATCCCGGCATCGGCGATGCGGGCGATGCCCTGGCCTGCCGTGCGTGGATCAGGATCGCCGCAGCCTACGACGACACGGGCGAGGCCGGAGCTGCAGACAAGATCGGCACAGGCCGGGCCGCGTTCGGAGCGGTGCGCGCAAGGCTCCAGCGTGACGTAGAGAGTCGCCCCCTGCGCTTGCTCGCCAGCCTGCGCAAGCGCAACGGCCTCGGCATGGGGGCGGCCGCCTGCCTGCGTCCATCCGCTGGCGATGACCTTGCCGTCGCGAACTATGATGGCCCCGACACCGGGATTGGGGCGACTGAGCGGTCGGGCGCGTGCGGCAAGGCCGGCAGCGGCGGCCAGCCAGCGGTGATCGATGCTCATCAAGGCGCTATTGCACGGCAGCGGTGGTCGGTTCGGCCTTGGCCTGCAGCGCGGCGTTCGCTTCGGCGCGGCGCTTGCGGATCGCCTCAAGCTCGGCCTTCTGCTCGGCCGCGTTCTGAGCGTCGGCATCGCGGGCGATCTTGTCGACATCCATGCCAGACCAGCGCCCCAGCTCCTTGTAGAGATTGCGCACATCGGCGTTGCGCCGCGCTTGCTCCAGCGCCATCGCCTCCTTGCGCTTCTGATTGGCGATGTTGGAGGCCATGATCTCCGCATCGGTGCGATGCTCGGGCAGGACCGTGATGTAGGTGACCTTGGGCGGCAGGTGCGGGGCGCTGCCCTCCTGCTGGTACATCACATAGAACACCCCGAATGTGCACGCCCCGGCGATGATCGCGAAGCGCCAGCGGTGCCGGCCCGCCTGCTTCCACACTTCGCGGAAATCTGCGATCATGCCGGTGGGATTGACGTCTCGCCACATCCCGGATCGTTTGAACATTGCCATCTGCGCAAGATAGGGCATCGCGCCGCCGGGCGCCAGTCAGCCGACGGGCTGACACAGCAAGCGCCCCTCAGCCGAAGGGTTGGTAGAGCGAGCGGCCCTCTCGCTTGAGCCAATCGTTGGCAATGGCCACGTCACCTTCGAACAGCGCGGCCAGGCAGGCATGGAACGCGGGCGAATGATCGAAGTGGACGAGGTGGGCCACCTCGTGCGCCACCACGGACCGGCGCACGAAATCCGGCGCCATGACCAAGCGCCAGTTGATCCGGATCGCGCCGTTCGCCGCGCAACTGCCCCAGCGCCGCTGCGCGCGGGAGAGCGCCAGGACAGGCGGGGCGCGATTGGCGCGGGCGCAATAATGGGCGAGGTCTTCCCTCAGAAGCGCTTTCGCTTCGGCCTCCAACCAGCGCCGTAACCGCGCCGGAAGCGAAGCCTCTTCGCCGCCGACAATGATTTCGCCGTCGCGAACGACAGGCCGCCGCGCCGCTTTCGGGTCATGGCGGATCGTCAGCGCCTGGCCGCGAACTGCAAGGGCGGAGCCGGGCTGCCAGGCGCAGGCGGGGGGCAGGGCATTCAGCTGACGCTCGATCCAGGCGTGGCGCGATTCGGCGAAGGCTAGCGCTTCCGCTGTCCGCCCCCAGCGTGGGATCGAGATACGCACTTCCGAGCCATCCGGGGCCAGCCGCATCGTCATCCGCCGGGCCCGCTCCAACCGCCGCATCACGATCGGCACGGCGCGACCCGAAACCTCCACCGTCGGCACGGCGCGGGGATCGCGGCGCAACCAGTCCAGCATCAACAGCGATCCCGCATCAGGGCCGACCGGCCCATCAGGTGACGTCCCAGGGATTGCTTTCGGCCTCGATCTCCCAGCCTTCCATGTCGACCGGCCAGATGATGTGCTGCTCCAGCGGACCCGCCACCGTCTCGCTTACCACGCGGCCCACCACGGATACGCCCACGCGCTTTACGGCCTCATGATCGCCGGAGATGAGATAGTGCCAGCCCGGCAGCGGCTCGCCGTCGGCGCGCAGGCGATAGGCGCAGGTATCTGGCAGCCATTCCAAGGAGCCCGCGTTGCGGATCGTCAGTCGGGTGCAATCGGGCACGATGCGCTTGCGGTTTGGATAGTCCGAGCAGCGCGCGGTCTCCAGGTCCAGCAGCTTGCACGCCACGTTGGTGTGATAGATCTCGCCGGTATCGGCATCCTCCACCTTGTGCAGGCAGCACTGGCCGCATCCGTCGCACAAGGCTTCCCATTCGGTCTTGTTCAGCGACTCGAGGGGGCGCTCCCAGAACCGATCCCTGGCATCGCCTGCGCTCAGTTCACCCATTTGCTCAATTCTGCCGAGACCGCCTCGCCACCCTTGTCCACCGGCAGCATGGCGATCGGTTTACCGTCGGGGTCCATGAGGTAGGCGATCCGGCTGTGATCCATCAGGTAGCCGCCCTCGGTCTTCTCACCCTTGCTGTAATACGCCGCGAAGGCCTTGGCCGCCATGGCTACTTGCTCCGGCGTGCCGGTCAGGCCGACCAGCTGGGGTGAGAATGCCGCGGTCCACTGGCCGACGACTTGCGGCGTATCACGCTCCGGGTCGATGGTGATGAAGATCGGCTGGACCTTGGCCGCGCGTTCCGGACTGGCTTTCTGAAAGGCGGCGAAGCCCTTCATCAACTGCTGCATGTCCAGCGGGCAGGCGTCCGGGCAAAAGGTATAGCCGAAGTAGACGATGCGATACTTGCCCTTGAAACTATCCCACGTCACGGTCTTGCCGTCCTTGTTCACCAGCGTGAACGGGCCGCCGATCGCCGCGCCTTCCAGCGGCGGGCGCTGTGCCTGCTGGACCGAGCCGCCACCCGAATCGCAAGCGGTGAGCGCCAGGGGGGCCAGAAGCAGGGCGAGGGTGCGGAAGCAGCGAACGATCATGGCGCGCCGGTTCATGCTCTGCTAAATGCTACGGCGCAAGGGCAGCGAGGCGGCATGTCTCACCCGGACATGCGAAAAGATGCGAAGGAACAACGAAGTGGCGATTTTCCGCGGAGAGCGTGCAGGGTCAAGATTGCGCACGGCGCTGCTCTCCATGGCGATGCTGGGCGCTGTCGTGGCTGTGCCCGCGCAGGCGCAGTTCTCCGAGGGCTACAAGTTCCTCGAGGCGGTGAAGAAGAAAGAGGGCGAAAAGGTGGAGAGCGCGCTTTCCACGCCCGGCTCCACTATCATCAATACCCGCGATGTCACCACCGGCGAAACGGCGCTCCACATCGTCACCAATCGCCGTGACCTTACCTGGCTGCAATTCCTGCTGGCCAAGGGTGCGAATGTGAACGGACGTGACGGCCAGGGCCGCTCCGCGCTGCAACTCGCCACCAACCTGGGATGGCGCGATGGCGTGGCGATGTTGCTGGAGGCGCGGGCCAATACCGAAGTCGCCAACGATGCCGGTGAGACGCCGCTGATCGCCGCCGTGCATCGCCACGATGTGGAAATGACCAAGCTGTTGCTGCGCGCCGGGGCGAATCCCGATCGGGCTGACAACTCCGGGCGTTCCGCGCGGGACTATGCGGCGCTGGAAGGCGCGAACGATCCGGTGCTCGCCGCGATCAAGACAGATACCAAGCCGGGCGCCAGCCGATCCAGCAAGCCCACTTACGGGCCTTCGCTCTGACATGGGCTCTGTGACCAACACGTATCTCGCGCAAACGGCGAGCGACGACGATACCTCGCTGGACGATCTGCGCGTGCGGCTGGCGCCGCTGGTGGCAGAGGCCGCCGTGTTCGATGGATGGAGCGAGGCTGCGGTTCATGCCGCCGCCGAGCAGGCGGGTGTCGATACCGATGTCGCGGACTTTGCCTTTCGCGACGGTGCGATGGCGATGATCGCCGCGTGGACGGCCTGGGTAGACCGGGCGATGGCCGAAGCACTGCCGGCGCAGGACCTGGCGGCGATGCCCATTCGGGAGCGCATACGCAGCTTAGTCCTGGCGCGGCTGGACGCGATCGCCGGGCAGGAGGAATCCTTGTCGCGCGCGATGGCGATCATGGCCATGCCACAAAATGCGGCGCGCGCGATCAAGCTGGGTTGGCACAGCGCGGATGCGATGTGGCGGCTCGCCGGTGATACCGCCACCGACTACAATCACTATACCAAACGCACGATCCTGGCGGGCGTCTATGCCGCCACGCTGGCGGTGTTCGCCGACGACAGGAGCGAGGGGAAGGCCGATACACGCGCGTTCCTCGATCGCCGGATCGCGGGCATCATGCGGTTTGAAAAGGCCAAGGCGCAGCTCCTTCGCCCGGCTGAGCAGCGTTTCAGCATGGCGCGGTTCCTGGGGCGGTTGCGCTATCCGGCCTCATAAGGCGGGCGTCAAAATTTAGTTATTGCGAACCAGTTGCAATATTCGCTGCGATCTGGCAGCGGACCTTGGATGACTCTCGATCTCCTCCCTGCTGGTCAGAGTGCGCGAATCGTCTCGGTCGATTGGTCGCGCCTGGTTGACGAAGAAGCCCGCCGCCTGCGCGCGCTGGGCGTTGACGATGGTGCGCGAGTGAAAGTCAGCCACAAAGGCGTGTTCGGCGGGGCAGATCCGATTGCGCTGGCGGTAGGGCGCATGACGGTCGCGTTGCGCCGGGCGCATGCCTCGGCGATGGAAGTCGAAATCCTGTGAGCCAGATCCTGTGAGCAAGCCGCGCAAGATCGCCCTGGTCGGCAATCCTAATGCCGGAAAAAGTGCGCTTTTCAATGCCTTAACCGGGGCGCGCCAGAAGATCGCGAATTATCCCGGTGTCACGGTGGAGCGCAAGTCCGGGCGGCTGATGCTGCCATCGGGTGAGCCGGTGGAGATGACCGATCTGCCGGGTTCCTACTCGCTCGATCCCACCAGCCCGGATGAGGCGGTGACGGCCAAGGTGATCCGTGGTGAGTTCGTGGGCGAAAGCGCACCCGATGTGCTTGTGGTGGTGCTGGACGCCTCCAACCTGGAACAGCATCTGGTCTTCGCGCAGGAAATCATCGCGCTGGGCAAGCCCACGGTCGTGGCGCTCAACATGGTGGACCTGGCCGAGCGCGACGGACTGGTGATCGATCCGCTGGCGTTGGAGCAGGCGTTGGGCATCAAGGTTGTGCCGACCGTCGCCGTGCGGCGGCGGGGCCTGACCGAACTGGCCGAGGCCGTCGCGGCGGCGGAAACGCGGCATCCCGGGCCGGGCCTGACCGACCTGACGATGACCGAACGCCGAGTGGCCGCGCATGCCATGGCCGATGCGGCGATTCTTTCCGAATCCAAGCGCCACCGGCTGCACGCGCGGCTGGACAGAGTGTTGCTGCATCCCTGGATGGGCCCGATAATCCTGTTCGCGTTCCTGTTCGTGATGTTCCAGGCCGTGTTCGCCTGGGCCACTCCGTTCGCCGATGCGCTGGAAGCGGGCGTCGCGCTGCTGACCGACGGCGTGAAAGGCATCGTGCCGCCAAGTCTTGCGCGTGATCTGTTGACCGAAGGCGTGCTGGCGGGCGTCGGCTCCGTCGTGGTGTTCCTGCCGCAAATCGTGATCCTGTTCTTCTTCATCCTGGTGATGGAGGCCTCGGGCTATATGGCCCGGGCGGCCTTCCTGATGGACCGGATGATGGCGGGCGTGGGCCTTTCGGGCCGCAGCTTCATCCCGCTCCTCTCCAGCTTCGCTTGCGCGATCCCCGGCATCATGGCGACCCGCAGCATCACCGATCCCAAGGACCGGCTGACGACGATCCTGATCGCGCCGCTGATGACCTGCTCGGCACGGCTGCCGGTGTACGCCGTGATCATCGCCGCCTTTATTCCGCAGCGCTCCGTAGGGGCCGGCATCGGCTTGCAAGGCCTGGTGTTGTTCGCGCTCTATGTCGCGGGCATCGTCGGCGCGATGGCGGTGGCGCTGGTACTGCGTCGCTCCGTCACCAAGGGCGCGGCCAGCGGCTTCATCATGGAACTGCCCAAGTATCAGCTGCCCGCCGCGAAGGACCTTCTGATCGGCCTGTGGCAGCGCGCTTGGATCTTCCTGCGCCGGGCGGGCACGATCATCTTCATGGTCACGGTAGTGCTGTGGCTGCTGCTGAACTTTCCCCGCGCAGGGCAGGGCGAGGATCAGGTCGACGTGTCCATCGCGGGGCGGATCGCCAGCGGATTGTCCGTGGTGGTGGAGCCTATCGGCTTCAATCGGGACATGGCGCTGGCGCTGATCCCGGCCATGGCGGCGCGTGAAGTGGCGGTCAGTTCGCTGGCGACGACGTATGCCGTCGCCGCCACGGATGATGAGAACGCACAGGCCATGGCGCTGGGCGATCAATTGAAGGCGAAATGGACCTTGCCCATGGCGCTGGCGTTCCTGGCCTGGTTCGTCTTCGCGCCGCAATGCATGTCCACGATCGCTGTGACCCGGCGCGAGACCAACGGCTGGAAATGGCCGCTGTTCATGATGGGCTACTTGTTCGGCCTGGCCTACATCGCCGCCGGCGCCACCTACTGGATCGCGGTGGAAGCGGGGCTTTAGGCCCGAGGCGAAAGTGGGGCGGTTGTCGAAAACCGTCTGCGCGGACTCGCATCGCCACCCTTCGTTGCGCTAACCGGTTCGCCAATCTTTACACGAAAAGGATTCCCGCATGGCAGGCAGCGTCAACAAGGTCATTCTGGTCGGCAATCTGGGCGCCGATCCGGAGGTGAAGTCGTTCCAGAACGGCGGGCGCATCGCCAACTTGCGCATCGCCACGTCCGAGAACTGGAAGGACAAGACCAGCGGTGAGCGCAAGGAGCGCACAGAGTGGCACTCCGTCGTGCTGAATTCCGATGGTCTGGTCGGCGTGGCCGAACGGTTCCTGCGCAAGGGCAGCAAGGTCTACATCGAAGGACAGCTTCGCACTCGCAAGTGGCAGGATCAGTCGGGCAATGACCGCTATACCACCGAGATCTCGGTCGGCGGCATGGGCGGCGTGCTGACCATGCTGGACGGCGCCCAGGGCGGCGGCGGCGGCGGTGGTTCGCGCGGTGGCGGGGACTGGGGTGGCGGCGGTGGCCGCTCGTCCGGTGGCGGCAACGACGATTGGGGCGGTGGTTCCTCGCGCGGCGGCGCAAGCTCCGGCGGCGGTTCTTCTTCGGGCGGTGGCGATTGGGGCCGCACCGGTGGTTCGTCCGGCTCGTCGGGCGGCTTCGGCGACGATCTGGACGACGATATCCCGTTCTGAGCCTTTTCGAAACTGCGTCGCCCCGGCCCAAACCTGGGCGACGAAAATTCTTAGAGCTTCAGTCCCTTCAGCGCGGCGAAGGGATTCTCCGTCTCGCCGTTCAGTTCGGGCCGCTTGCGTGCTTCTTCCGCTTCAGGGCCGGTCAGGAACGGGTCGATCGCCAGGGCGACCGTCTGCGCCACCGCCTCGCCCAGGTTGAAGTGGCTGCCGGTATATTCGATCTCGTCACAATCCTCGGCCGAGAGCTCGATCTCCTCGTCCGGCGCATAAGTCCGGGCTTCTGGCACGAACCGCACCGCCATTTCCTCACGGAGGGATACCGGCAAATCCTCGGCCGACACGGCGCAGGACTGCACGATGTCAGCGCGAACGGTGCCGCGGGCCTCTACCACCCGATCCTTGCGATGCAGTTCGATATCGGCAATCAGGCTATCGATCCGAACGATCCCGAACCGCTGAGCCAAGGCCGCGCGCTCGGCCTCGGTCGCTTCGAGATGGGCGATCTTGCCCTCGCATTGGCGGACATCAAGTTCGCGGGAAAACTCCGGCTGCGGGGTCATCGCGCGATCCTGGCGGCAAGCAGATCTTCGTTGCTGGTTGCGTCCAACTGGCGCGAGAGTGTGACCACTGCCTGGGCCAAGCCGGGCAAATCGGCGCCTTCCACCAGCGTCACGTTGCGCTCCAGCATCGGCACCAATGCGGCTTGCGGATCGGCAGAGGCCAGCGCATCGCGCAACGCGCCCATGCGCCCGCCCAGGGTGCTGACCAGCTTGCCCATGCGCTTGCCCACCACAAGATCGCCGACGCCGGACTGGCGCAACTGCCCGTCCATATCCTCGACGAAGACTTCGGTGATCCGGGCGGACAGGATCTTGAGATGCTCGTCCCGCTCCATCCGCAGCATCACCAGCGAAAGCACCAGCGTCACCGCGTCGAACCGACCCGGAACGGTATCGGCCACGCCGTACTGCGCATACCACGCCTTCTCCCGCGCGATCTCCACCGTGCGGTGCCACAAGGGGCGCACCGGGGCGCGGTCATCGGAATTGCGGCCCAGCAGGCGATCGAGGATAGACACGAGAGAGGGCGGCCTTTCTGGCTAAAACGGCGGTGGCGTTCACCGGCAATTCAATCGGGCGAGCGCAACGGCCATTGCGCAGTCGAGTGCGTGACCGTAAGGCTCGAACCCGAGTGACTGGCCGAACGTCTCGGTCGATATATGGGTGGTGGGCCTGCTGGCAATGGCCAGCGCGCTGCCGCTGCGGACTGGAGTGGGAATAAATGCGCAGCTTCGGGCATAAGGCCTGGCTCTCCGTGGCCTCTCTGGGCCTGCTTGCGGCGGTGAGCGGTTGCAGCTCCATCACCGATCACCGCGGCTACATCATCGACCAGGCGCTGGTCGATGCGGTGCAGCCCGGGATCGACAATCGCCAGTCGGTGGAAAAGACGCTTGGCCACCCCACCTTCGCCAGTCAGTTCGGCCCGCAGGACTGGTATTATATTTCCCAGACCGTGAAGACCCCGCCGTTCCGCCGTCCGCGCACTGCGGAGCAGACGATCTATCGCCTGCGTTTTGACGGTACCGGAAACTTGGCCGCGATCGACAAACGCGGGATGGAGCAGGTGGCGCGTATCAGTCCCGAGGGCGCAAAGACGCCGACTTTGGGCCGCAAGCGCGGCTTGCTGGAGGATCTGTTCGGCAACGTCGGCGCAGTCGGCGCGGCGGGCGTGGGCGGCACCAGCCAGGCTCCGACCACCGGTCCGAACGGAAGCTGATCGACCTTGCATTGAACCTGGCGTCGGGGCGCATATATCCCGCGCCATGGACAATAGCGGGGCGAGCCACGGCCTGATCCAGTGGCACGGAACAACCATCATCGGGGTGAAGAAAGACGGCAAGACCGTCATCGCCGGCGATGGCCAGGTTTCCATGGGCAACACGGTCATGAAGCCGAATGCGCGCAAGGTGCGCCGGATCGGCAAAGGCGAGAAGGTCATCGCCGGATTCGCCGGCGCGACGGCCGATGCCTTCACCTTGTTCGAGCGGCTGGAAAAGAAGCTGGAGCAATACTCCGGCCAGCTGACCCGCGCCGCCGTGGAACTCGCCAAGGACTGGCGCACCGACAAATATCTGCGCAACCTCGAAGCGCTGATGATCGTCGCCGACGAGACGACGCTGCTGGTGCTGACCGGCAATGGCGATGTGCTGGAACCTGAGGCCGGGATCGCGGCGATCGGCTCGGGCGGGAACTATGCACTGGCGGCGGCCAAGGCGATCGAACTGTACGAAGCCGATGCCGAGGTGATCGCCCGCAAGGCTATGCAGGTCGCGGCTGACATCTGCGTCTTCACCAACGACCGCGTCACGGTGGAAATCGTCTGATCTCATCTCCCCTCCCGCTTGCGGGAGGGGTCGGGGGAGGGCGTGTCGAAGGCCGCTCACCCCTCTACAAGCCCTCCCCCAGCCCCTCCCGCAAGCGGGAGGGGAGAAGGACACGAAATGAACTCTTCCCTCACCCCCAAGGCCATCGTCGCCGCGCTCGACGCTCATATCGTCGGTCAGACCGAGGCCAAGAAGGCCGTCGCCGTCGCGCTGCGTAACCGGTGGCGTCGCCAGCGCCTGCCCGCAGACCTGCGTGACGAGGTGACGCCCAAAAACATTCTGATGATCGGCCCCACAGGCTGCGGCAAGACCGAGATTAGCCGCCGTCTGGCCAAGCTGGCGGATGCACCTTTCGTAAAGGTGGAAGCCACCAAGTTCACCGAAGTCGGCTATGTCGGGCGGGATGTGGAACAGATCGCGCGCGATCTGGTAGAGGAGGCGATCCGCCTGGAGAAAGAGCGCCGCCGCGAATCGGTGCGCGAGGCGGCGAGCAAGGCGGCGATGGAGCGTCTGCTCAACGCGCTGGTGGGTGAGGGTGCGTCGGAAGCCACACGTGCCGCGTTCCAGCAGCGCGTGGTCGAGAACGCGATGAACGACACTGAGGTCGAGATCGAGGTGGAGGACGCGCCGGCCGGCCCGATGGAGATTCCCGGGATGAACGGCTCGGTCGGCATGATCAACCTGGGCGACATCATGGGCAAGGCGTTCGGCCAGAACAATCTGAAGCGCCGTAAGATGAAGGTGCCCGCCGCCTGGGACAAGCTGGTCGACGAGGAGTCGGACAAACGACTGGATCAGGACGACGTCAACCGCACCGCGCTGGCCAACGCCGAGACGAACGGCATCGTCTTCCTGGACGAGATCGACAAGATCGCCGTGTCGGACGTGCGCGGTGGCTCGGTCAGCCGCGAGGGGGTGCAGCGTGACCTGCTGCCACTGATCGAGGGCACGACGGTGGCCACCAAGTACGGCCCGATGAAGACCGACCACGTGCTGTTCATCGCCAGCGGCGCCTTCCACGTCGCCAAGCCCAGCGACATGCTGCCCGAACTGCAAGGCCGTCTGCCGATCCGCGTCGAGCTGAAGGCGCTGACCGAGGAGGACTTCGTGCGCATCCTGTCCGAGACGCGCGCGAACCTGGTGGCGCAGTACAAGGCGCTGCTGGAAACCGAACAGGTGACGGTGGAGATCACGCCGGATGCCATTGCCGAGGTCGCCAAGATCGCCGCCCAGGTAAACGAAAGCGTCGAGAACATCGGTGCGCGGCGCCTGCAGACGATCATGGAAAAGCTGCTGGAGGAACTGAGCTTCGAGGCCGAGGACCGCCAGGGCGAGACGGTGATGATCGATGCGGCTTATGTTCGCGAGCGCTTGACCGAGCTGGCCGGTGATACGGATTTGTCGAAGTATATCCTGTGAGGCTCCTCCCCGCGCCGGGGAGGAACTGCTAAGCTGACCTTGAAGGAGACCAGCCATGCCGCTCGAGGGCGGATGCCAATGCAAGCAGGTTCGCTACAGCGTGAGGGGCAAGCCGGAACATTCCTCGTTTTGCCACTGCGCCGATTGCCGCGCTTCGTCCGGCGCGCCGGTCATGGTCTGGTCGGCGTTTCCGGCTGAACGCTTCAACGTGATCGCGGGGGAGGCCACGGTTTACAGCAGTAACGGTGTGTCGATGCGCCACTTTTGTCCCACGTGCGGTACCGGCTTGTGGTACACCAATGAGGCCGCCTTGCCTGGTCTGGTCGATATCCAGACCGTCACGCTCGACAACCCCGAAGCGCTGCCGCCTGACGCACATATCCAGGCAGCCGAGGAGCTGGGCTGGATGAAGACAGCGCACGATCTACCTCATTTCGAGCGCTATCCCGGAGCCTGATGCGATGTCCATTCCACCCGATGACCGCCCCGTCTATCGCCTGCTGACCGGCAAGGACGACCGCGCCTTCTGCGAGCGCGTATCCGAAGCGCTGGCGCAAGGCTGGCGGCTCTATGGCTCACCCACCCTGGCGTGGGATACGGCGGAGAACTGCATGAAGGCGGCGCAGGCGGTGGTCTGGAAGGATGCCGAGGCGGTGAAATAGGCCTTCAACAGGTCGCACCTCTCGAAGGCAAGACAAGCTTTCAGCCATTTGACACGAACCGGAGGGGCGCGACCTTACTCCGCCGCTTCCTCGAACTCTTCCTGCTCTGCCGCCTGGCGCGCCCACATCTCGGCATAGAGGCCGTCGCGGCGTAGCAGGTCGAGATGGCTGCCGCTTTCCGCCAGTTGCCCGTCCTGCAGCACCAGGATCTTGTCAGCATCGGCGATGGTCGACAGCCGGTGCGCGATCGACAAGCTGGTGCGATGTTCCGAGACGCGGTGCAGCGTGGCCAGGATGTCCTGCTCGGTCCGCGTGTCCAGCGCGCTGGTGGCTTCGTCGAGCAGCAGGATCGGCGGGTTCTTCACCAGGGTGCGCGCGATCGCGACGCGTTGCTTTTCACCGCCCGAGAGCTTTAGGCCGCGCTCACCCACTTCGGTGTCGAATCCTTGGGGCAGGCGCTCGATCAGAGGCATCAGGGCCGCACCACGCGCCGCCGCTTCGACATCGGCTTGCGTGGCATTGGCGCGGCCATAGGCGATATTGTAGCCGATGGTCTCGTTGAAGAGCACCGAATCCTGCGGCACAATACCGAGCGCCGCGCGCAAGGAGGTCTGGGTGATCTGGGCGATATCCTGCCCGTCAATCAGGATGCGGCCGGACCACGGATCGTAGAAGCGAAACAGCAGCCGCGCGATGGTGGACTTGCCCGCGCCGGACGGCCCGACGATGGCGATATTCTGGCCGGCGGGCACTTCGAAAGAGAGACCCTGCAGGATCGTGCGGTCCTTTTCATAACCGAACAGAACATTGTCGAAGACGACCGAGGGCCGGTTGATCAACAAAGCCGGGGCACCGGGCCGATCGGCCACTTCCTGCCGCTCATCCAGCAGGCGGAACATCTCCGCCATGTCGATCAGGCCCTGGCGGATGGTGCGATAGACCATGCCCAGCAGATCGAGCGGGCGGAACAACTGCGCCAGATAAGTCTGCACGAAAACCAGCTGGCCCGCGCTATAGCGACCCTGCCACCAGCCATAGACGGTCCACGCCATCGCGCCGGCCATCAGCAGGTTCACCACCAGCCCTTGCGCGATATTGAGCAGGCCCAGCGAGTTCTCGCTCTTGACCGCCGCATGCGCATATTCGGTGGTGGCCTTGGCGTAGCGGGCTTCCTCGCGAGCTTCGGCGCCGAAGTATTTCACCGTCTCGTAATTCAGCAGCGAATCGACGGCGTGAGCTAGCGCCCTGCCGTCCAGCCGATTCATCTTTTCACGCAGCGCCGTGCGCCATTCGGTGATCGTGCGCGTCACCCAGATGTATGCGACCACGGCCACAGTGGTGGCGATCACCAGCGGCCACCCGAAATTCAGGTAGAAGATCACGCCCACGACCAGCAGCTGAAGCACGGTGGGCGCGATGTTGAACAGCATGAAGTATAGCATCGTATCGATGCTCTTGGTGCCGCGCTCGATCACTTTGGTGACTTCGCCGGTGCGACGCGCCAGGTGAAAGCGCAGGGACAAGCGATGGAGCTGGGCGAAGACGTTCTCCGCCAGCGAGCGTGTCGCATCCTGCCCCACGCGCTCAAACACGATGTTGCGCAGGTTGTCGAACCCGACCCCGGTGAAGCGCACCGCGGCATAGGCCAGCACCGTCAGCATGACGAGGGTCAGCGCCTTGGGTCCGGTGACGCCCATCGCGTCGACCGCCCATTTCAGCAGGTACGGCAGCACCAGCTGTGAGGCGGTGGAGGCGAGGATCAGCACCACCGCCACCACGATCCGCAGCCGCAAAGCACGATTGTCTCGCGGCCATAGATAGGGGAGGAAACGGGCAAGCGTCTTCCAGCCATCGTGGCGGGCGTTCGGATCTCTGACGGCGGTATCTGGTGGCATCGCTGCGCTATGTAGGCGCGCGAAGGCCTAAGGCAAAGCGCGTTGCCCGTATTCCTTACGCTAGCTTCACCTTGAGGCGATGGAGCAGCGGTTCGACGGCATGCCGGGCCGTGGCGACAAGGTCATCGCGCGCAGGATGGCGAAGCGCAAAAATCGCCAGCAGCCAGCTCGCTCCGGCGCCCAGCGCGGCCAGAATCAGTCCGGCAAAGCCCAGCGTCTGGGGCGTGCGCCACATATTCACCGCGTAGAACGCAGGCAGCGCCGTGATCAGCGCCACCCCGGCACTGCTTAGGTAAATCCGGCGCATCACCGCCCAGCGGAAGCCTACCATGCCATGCAGCCACCCGGCATAGATCGCGATCCAGCCCAGACCCCAGACCAGGCGGGAGGCAGCGGCGCCTTCCACGCTCATCGCCGCGCCCACCGCCAGTGTCACGATCGAAAGCGCGGTGTCGGCCAGGTTGAACCAGAGAAGTTGCTTCAGCCGGCCCAGCAGGATGGGCAAGTCCATGTGCAGCGGCAGCGCGACGAAACAGCACTCGGCCAGCGCGACATAGGCCAGCAGCGGTGCGGCGCGTGACCAGCCTTCGCCATAGAGCAGCAGGATGACGGGCTCTGACAGGACCGCCAGCAGCACCATCGCTGGCCACACGATCGCGCCATGCGCGGCGACGACACGCTCGTAGTAAGGGCCCAGTTCCCGCCCCTCGTCTCGCAGGCGGGCGAACGTCGGGTAATAGATCGCGCTCACCGCCCCGGCGACGAGGTAATGCAGTTGGGAGGCCAGCGCGACACCCCGGCTGAACAGGCCCGCAGCTGCCATGCCCTGCATCCGCCCAACGATCAGGTCCGGTGTGCGCATTCCCAAGCCGCCCGAAAGGTAGAGCAGCGCGCTGCCAGACCCGAAGCCCACGATCTCCCGAAACCGTGCCGCCCGAACTTTCGTCGACAACGGGGTGGGCTGCCACGCCTGCGCGGCGATCGCCCGGACGGCAGCTTGCGCGATCATCGCCCACGCCAGCGATTCCGCCGAGAACCCCAGCGCCGCAAGGCTCAAGGCACACGCGCTGTTGGCTACGGCCCCGAGGCAGTTGATGCTGAAAGTGGCGCGAAAATCCAGTCGCCGGGATAACAGCGCGATCGGCACCACGCTCCACGGATTGAGCAGGTAGGACGCGGCGATCAGCGCCAGGATCCCGAATAGGCGCGGCTCGTGATAGAAGCGCGCCACGGGCCAGGCCAGCGCTAGGATCAGTCCGGCGACGATAAAGGAGAACAGCACGGCAATCACGGTGCAGTGCCGCACGGTGTCGCTGTCCGCCGTCGGGTGGCGCCCGATATAGCGGGTCAGGCCGAAATCCTGGATGATCGAAAGAATCATCGCTGCCGCCAAGGCGACTGAAAACAGGCCGATCTCCTCAGGCTTCAGGAAGAAGCGCGAGATGACGACCGAGGTGACGAACTGCAGCACGAACAGGCAATACTGGCTCGCCGCTGCCCACAAGGCGGCGGAGCGGACGCTGCCGGAGCCGCGACTGGATCCCTCTGCAGGCTCCGTTTCGCTCATACCGCCAGCGTCGTCGCCAGCGTGGCGGCAAGCCGCGCCGCCCGGACCGGTTCGCCAAAACGCAGCAGCCGCACCACCGTGCGCCACATCCCATCGCGTCGACCGCCATCTCGCAAGTGCTGGACCAGAAGGTCGAACCCGTCCTCACGCATGGCCTGCACGGAATAGAGCAAACCGAGCGCCACTTGCTCACGCACTTGGCGAGTCACATCGCTCCGGCCGAACAGGGCGTCGAGTTGGTCGATGGGCGGGAGGCGCTGCAATCGGGCCGTGGGATCGGGGCGGCCAGCTTGCCGCTCCTCCCAGGCCAGCTGCGCGATCGCGGTGCCATATTGCTGTTCGGTGGAGTGGCGCGCAGAGACCTGTCCGTCGTAACGGCGGTAACGCAATAGCCGCTCCGGAATGTTGGCCAGCTTGGTCACGCTGGCGAGGCGCAGCCAAAGGTCATAGTCCTCGCAGTGGCGGAACGCCGCATGATAGCCGCCGACGGCACGAACCACGTCGCGCCGGTACATCGCCGCCGGATGGCAGATCACCTGCTGTCCCTCGGCGATCGTGGCCAGCACTTCGTCGTGAGTCAGGGGATGATCGGCACCGGTACGGAACATCGGCTCGCCATGTTCTCCCATATCCTCACTCCACGATCCAACGACGCCGTGGTCGGGATGATCCGACAGGAAAGCCAACTGTCTCTCGAAGCGATGAGGGCGGCAGATATCGTCCGCATCCATCCGGGCGATGATCGGAGCGCGGGCCTTCCCGATCATCTCGTTCAAGCTGGCAACCAGACCACGATTTTCCCGGATGATCGGCTTGATGCGCGGATCGGTCCGCTCATAGCATTTCAGGATCTCGGCGGTCGCGTCGCTGGAGCCATCGTCCAGGATCAGGAATTCGAAGTCGGCGAAGCTTTGCCCCAGCACGCTTTCGATCGCGGCGCCCAGGAATCGCTCGCCGTTATAGACGCTCATCGCAACGGTGAGGGCGGGAAGGGCTGCCGGATCGGCCATGTCGTTGCGTCTGTTCCACTTTTCGGCCGGTTTGATGCCGGCGGCGACCTACCTCCTTGTTAGAGGAGGGCGGTAAAGAAAGGGTGATGGCTTGGGTCGGTCAGGCCTTGACCTCCCCTTGAGGCTCAAAACTGGCGGAATCCCGTCATTTTTTTCGGGGTTTGGCCCTGAGATGAAACTTTTTTGAAATTGGTGTTTGACCGACTCGTTAGTGTTGCATATACGGCGTTTCACCGGACGGGACGTTGCTTTCAACGGCATGTTTAGTTT
>NZ_CAXYKL010000131.1:0-5176 GCF_964277725.1 uncultured Novosphingobium sp.
CCGGGCCCAATCACGTGCTACCCACCGGTCGTCGCGCCCGCTTTGCTTCGGGGCTTTCAGTGCTGGATTTCATGAAGCGCACCAGCTTCATCCAATTGGACAAGCGCGCCCTTCAGGCGATCGGGCCAGCCGCCATCGCCTTGGCCGAAGCGGAAGGCCTGCCCGCGCACGCACGCTCTATCGAGACGAGACTAGGAATATGAAGTCCAAGACCAAAGGCCGCGCCGCCGCCCGCCTTGCCGCGGTCCAGGCGCTCTACCAGTTCGAGATGGAGAGCACCCCGCAAGCCCAGTTGCTGGACGAGTTTCATCGCCATCGTCTGGGTGCCGAGATCGACGATGACCAATACGCCGAGGCCGAGGTCGCCTTTTTCGACAACGTGGTAACCGGCGTGATCGCCCGGCGTGACGAGATCGACGGGCTGCTTTCGGCCAAGCTGGCGCAGGGATGGTCCCTCCCTCGCCTTGACCGCACGATGCTGCAGATCCTGCGTGCCGGTACCTGGGAGTTGATTGCTCGCCCCGACGTTCCGACCGCCAGCGCGATCAGCGAATATCTCGACGTGGCCCACGCCTTCTTCGACGCGCGTGAGACCAAGTTCGTGAACGGCGTGCTGGACGGCGTCGCCAAGCAGGTCCGTTGAACGGGCGCCCGCTGCCGTGCCGGTGAGCGGCGAGGCTGCCTTCATCGCTTCCCTGCGCGCCATCGCCACGTCCGACGCGGCGCGGGGCCTGGCCGATGATGCCGCGGTGCTGCCGATCGGTGGCTCCCGACTGGTCCTCACCATGGACACGATCGTCGAGGGCATCCACTTCCTGCCCGACGATCCCGCCGAAACGGTCGCCTGGAAACTGGTGGCGACCAACGTCTCCGATCTCGCCGCCAAGGGCGCGCGACCCAGGGGATGCCTGCTGTCCTACGCCCTCTCGAACGATGCGGCATGGAACGCGCGGTTTCTGACCGGGCTGGAGAAAGCCTGCGGCAGCTTCGCGATTCCCCTGCTGGGTGGTGACACGGTCGGTCATGTCTCCGGCTCCACCCGCAGCTTCGCACTGGTCGCCCTGGGAGAACCGGTTGAGGGCGTGAGCGTCCCTTCGCGTAGCGGTGCCAATCCCGGGGACACAATCTGGGTGAGCGGCACGATCGGCGATGCCGGACTGGGATTGGCGCTGCTGCAGGAGCGACTTCAGGCGGACGAAGCCAGCCAGGCCGCCCTGATATCCGCCTATCGCGAACCTCGGCCAAGCGTAGCTCTGGGTCTTGCCCTCGCCCCGCTGGTCAGCGCGATGATGGACATTTCGGATGGCCTGCTGATCGATACGCAGCGCCTTGCCAAAGCGAGTGGGCGTTCGGCCATCATCGAATTGGACAAAGTCCCTCTGTCGCCGGCGCTGCTTCAGACGGTGGGAGATGATTTAGAAAGCCGCATTTCCGCAGCTTCGGCGGGCGATGATTATTGCCTGCTCTTCACCGCGCCCCAAGCGCACGAAGCGCTGCTGATGGCAGCAGCCAAGGAGCAAGACGCGGTTCTCTACAAAGTAGGGGCAATCGGGTCAGGTGAAGGCCTGACCCTGCTCCATAACGCGGCGCCAGTGCCGCTCCCCGATCATCTTGGTTTTCAGCACTGACATTGCATTTTTGCAAACCCCTTGCCAGTCCCCCGGCCGCCCTATAGCCCTAGTGTCCGAGCAGCAAAAAAATGCTGCCGAATAAGATAATAAACAAGGGAAAGGGGATGCTGCGTGAATTTGATCACGATTGCCATCGTCCTGGGGTTGGTCGCCGTTGTGTACGGCTTCGTCACCAGTAGACAAGTGCTCGGCGCTTCAGCCGGTTCGGAAAAGATGCAGGAAATCGCCGCCGCCATACAGGAGGGTGCGCAAGCCTACTTACGGCGACAATACACCACTATCGCCATCGTCGGTGTCGTCGTCGCTCTCATCATCATCGTGACACTGGGGCCGGTGCAAGCCAGCGGCTTCGCTATCGGGGCGATCCTATCGGGAGTGGCCGGGTTTATCGGCATGAACGTATCGGTGCGCGCCAACGTGCGCACAGCGGCAGCCGCGCAGAAGGGCCTGCAGCAGGGCCTCACCCTGGCCTTCCGCGCCGGTGCGATCACCGGCATGCTGGTAGCAGGGCTGGCTCTGCTCGCGATCGCCTGTTTCTTCTACTACCTGACGGCGATCGCCGGCTACGAAGTCGGCACGGCAGACCGCACCGTCGTCGATGGCCTCGTCGCACTGGCATTTGGGGCATCGCTGATCTCGATCTTCGCGCGGCTCGGCGGCGGTATCTTCACCAAGGCCGCGGACGTCGGCGCCGATCTCGTCGGCAAAGTCGAGGCGGGCATTCCCGAAGACGATCCGCGCAACCCCGCCGTCATTGCCGACAACGTGGGCGATAACGTGGGCGACTGTGCGGGTATGGCCGCAGACTTGTTCGAAACCTATGTCGTCACCGTGGGCGCAACCATGGTGTTGACCGCACTGCTGGTGAAGGGCCTTGGCGCTTACCTGCTTGCCATGATGACATTGCCGCTGCTGATCGGTGGCGTGTGCATTATCACATCGATCATCGGCACATATTTCGTCAAGCTGGGTGCCAAACAGTCGATCATGGGGGCGATGTACAAGGGCTTCCTTGTCACCGCGATCCTTTCAATCCCCGCGATCTACGGCTGTATCTGGTTCATCCGGCAGGGTGACATGATGGCGCCGGTCGGTGTCGATCCTTACACCGGTATGGACCTGTTCTGGTGTTCGATGGTAGGATTGGCGATCACCGGGCTGATCATCTGGATCACCGAGTACTACACGGGCACGCAGTACCGCCCGGTGCGCTCGATCGCGCAATCATCCGTTACCGGCCACGGCACCAACGTGATCCAGGGCCTGGCGATCAGCATGGAAGCGACCGCGCTGCCGACCGTGGTGATCGTGGCGGGCATCGTCGTCGCCTATCAACTCGCCGGCCTGATCGGTATCGCCTACGCCGCCACGGCCATGTTGGCCCTAGCCGGAATGGTGGTCGCACTCGATGCTTACGGACCCGTCACCGACAATGCGGGCGGCATCGCCGAGATGGCGGGTTTGGACGACTCTGTTCGAGAGAAGACCGACGCGCTCGACGCTGTGGGCAACACCACCAAGGCCGTCACCAAGGGCTATGCGATCGGTTCCGCCGGCCTTGCGGCACTGGTGCTGTTCGCTGCCTATACCAATGACCTGAAGGCGTTTTTTCCCGAGCTGACCGTCAATTTCAGCCTGGAGAACCCTTACGTCATCGTAGGTCTGCTGCTCGGAGCCTTGCTGCCCTACCTCTTCGGTTCGATGGGCATGACCGCCGTTGGCCGAGCCGCAGGCGATGTGGTGGTCGATGTTCGCGAGCAGTTCCGTGAAAAGCCGGGCATCATGACGTACGAGCAGAAGCCTGACTACGCCCGCACGGTCGACCTCGTCACTCGAGCGGCCATCAAGGAGATGATCATTCCGTCACTCCTGCCGGTGCTGGCCCCGATCGTGGTGTATTTCGTCATCACCTTCGTCGCCGGGCAGGCCAATGGCTTTGCCGCGCTGGGAGCCCTTCTGCTGGGCGTGATCGTCAGCGGCCTCTTCGTCGCGCTGTCGATGACGTCGGGCGGCGGTGCGTGGGACAACGCCAAGAAGTACATCGAAGACGGTCACCACGGCGGCAAAGGCTCCGAGGCGCACAAGGCCGCGGTGACCGGCGACACGGTCGGCGATCCCTACAAGGACACCGCCGGCCCCGCCGTAAACCCGATGATCAAGATCACGAATATCGTGGCGCTGTTGCTGCTGGCCGTTCTGGCCGGTCACGGCTGATCAGCCAACTACCCCGCCCGTGCACGTTGCGGGCGGGGTTTCTTAACCAACCATGTTAGCCTGCTCTTGACCGCGATCTGATAGCCCGCCTTCGCGCGACGATCCTTCGCGTGGCGACGGGATTAACCAGACGGTGGCGACACAGCCGGTAGAGCAGCAGGACGAGAACGCCGGCGCGTCGCTACGCCTGGTGCCGTGCGCCGCTCTCTCCGATCCAGAGTCCATCCGCTCGTGGGACGCCCTAGCGGCCTGTGCCATCGAGCCCAATCCCTTCCTTGAAAGCTGGTACCTCCTCCCCTCGCTGCATCTGCTGTCTGACCAGACCGAGGTGAACCTGCTGCGGCTCGACATTTCGGGTGAACTGGCGGGCATGCTGCCGATCGCGCGGCCAAGTCACTACTATCGCTACCCCTTCCCCCACCTCAGCAACTGGTTGCACCCCAACATGTTCTGCGGCGCACCGCTCGTCGCGGCCGGGTCGGAGGGAGCATTCTGGCAAGCTCTGCTGCGCTGGGCGGACCAGAACGCCGGCACCGCCCTGTTCCTTCACTTGCGCGACCTTCCGCTCGACGGGCCACTTTATACCGCCTTGCTTGACGTCTGCTCCCAGCAGCGCCGTCAGTGCGAAGTCGTCCAGCGGGAAGAGCGCGCCATGTTGGTCTCCAACCTCTCGCCAGAGGCCTACTGGGATGCCTCGATGTCCGGCAAGAAACGCAAGGAGTTGCGCCGCCAGGCCAATCGCCTTGGCGACGAAGGCGCCGTGTCCTTCGCCCGCCGCACCGATGCCGACGGGCTCGACCAGTGGACGCAAGACTTCCTCCGCCTCGAGCAGGCCGGCTGGAAGGGAGAGGCCGGCTCGGCCCTCGCCAGCGCCCCCGCCACTGCCACGCTCTTTGCCGAAAGCCTCGCCGGAGCTGCCGCTCGCGGCCGCCTCGAGCGGCTGACCCTCTCCCTCGAAGGCCGCCCGATCGCCATGCTTGCCACCTGCCTCAGCCCGCCCGCCGCGTTCTCCTTCAAGACCGCATTCGACGAGCGGTTCGCGCGCTTCTCCCCCGGCGTGCTGCTCCAGCGCGAAAACCTGGCGATCCTGGGGAACCCCGACATTGCCTGGACCGACAGCTGCGCCGCCGCCGACCATCCGATGATCGACCACATCTGGCGTGAGCGGCGCGAGATCGGCAGGCTCTCGATCGCCATCGGCGGCGCCGCCCGCCGCTTCGCCTTTCGTCAGCTGGTCCGCCACGAGACCCGCCAAGGTTCCGGGCGATGAGCGTCTTCCCCCCCGCCTCGCGCGCCGCTTTCGCCCAAGCCTATCCCGAGACGCCGCACGT
>NZ_CAXYKL010000132.1:0-3932 GCF_964277725.1 uncultured Novosphingobium sp.
TTGCCCCGGGCATCGGCGAGAAACAGCACCGCGCCCCGGCTGCCACCGGCCATGAGCCGCCCGTCCACGGCCTGACCCAAGGCCTCGGCCCCGCCGAACTGGTACGACTCCAACAGATCCGTCCGCATCGTCTCCGCGCGCGAGATAGCGGCATCGCGGCTTTGCGAGCGCAGCAGCGCGCCGAGGCCAAACAAGAGTACCGTCGCGGCCAGGATCTGGAACAGGAAAACCAGCCCGGCGAAGCGAAACGTGGTCGAGTTGGCATTCACGGCTGTGCGCCGATCCTGTACCCCGCGCCGCGAACAGTGTGCAGCAGTGGCCGAGCCTCTCCCTCATCGATCTTCTTGCGCAGGCGGCTGAGGTGGACGTCGATCACGTTGGTGCCGGGATCGAAATGATAGTCCCATACGCCTTCCAGCAGGATCGTGCGCGTCACCACCTGGTCGACATGGCGCAGCAGGAACTCCAGCAAGCGATATTCGCGCGGCTGCAAGTCGATCTGGCGGCCGCCGCGCTGCACCCGGCGTGAAAGCAGGTCCATCTCCAGGTCATCGCAACGCAAAACCGTTTCCACTGCCGGAGCAGCCGTGCCGCGCCGCACGATCAGGCGGATTCGCGCAAGCAGCTCGGCAAAGGCGAAAGGCTTCGTCAGGTAATCGTCCGCGCCGCTGGTCAGGCCCTTGATGCGATCCTCGGGCGATCCCAACGCCGAGAGGATGATGACGGGCGTGGCGATCCCGGCCCCGCGTAGAGCCGCCAGCACGGCCATGCCGTCCAGTCCGGGCAACATCCGGTCTAGGACGATGCAGCAATAAGTGCCGTCCGTCCCCAGGAACAAGCCATCGCGGCCATTCGCGGCGCGGTCTGTCAGGAAGCCCTCTTCCTCAAGGCCATTGGCGATGAAATCGGCGGTAGTCGTATCATCTTCGATCAGCAGGATCTTCTGGGTCATCGCGATCTTGGGCCTTGTCGAAGCTCTTGGCGGGTGCGGTGATATCGTCGAGCAGGTGCGAACACCACAGTGGCGCGTTTGCGCGATCAGGCGCAATGCCGCTTCATTAAATTTTGCTCATGAGCCGGTCAGCCGCCCCGCAGGCCAACGGCGCTATGCCCCACCGCGAACGCAGCAGGAGAAGCAGTCGTGATCAGCAGCGGCGATCCCGACGACACCCGCCGGCGTGCGCTGGACGAAAGCGTCTGCCGCCTGATCTGCCCGATCGCTTCGGCCATGGTGGGCGTCTGTATGACAGGCATCGGCGTGCTGCGGGTGGGCAACTCGGTCCACGGTGACAGCACCTGGGCGGACGATCTGCTGTCGATCGACGCGGTGACATTCCTGCTGGCAACGCTGTCTTCCTACTTCGCGCTGCGGGTCCATTCGATCCGCCGGTTGCACTGGCTGGAGCATATTGCCGATGCCACCTTCATCCTCTCCATGGTGCTGCTGACCATCGCCTGCTTCGTGATCACCTATTCGCTGCGCTGGTAGATCGATCGAAAGATTGCCGATTGTTCACGCTACGGCGATCGGACGGCAAGGCGGGCGGCCTCATACCCGGCATTGTGATGAAGACCCTGCGCTCCCTGCTCCAGCGATACCGGCGACCGATTGCGGCGAGCGTTGTGCTGATCGTCATCGCGCTGGGCTTTCTGGCGCTGAACCGGCTGACCCAGCAGGTGCGCTATTCCCAGGTTCGCGCCGCAGTTCATGATCTGAGTCTGGTCCAAATCGCCCTGTCCCTGGCGCTGACGGTAGCGAGCTATCTGGCGCTGACCTTCTACGATGTCCTGGCCCTCAAAGTGATCGATCGCCCCCTGCCCTGGCGCAAGGCCGCGCTGGCCTCGTTCAGCAGCTATACGCTCAGCCATAACCTCGGGCTGGCGTTGCTGACGGGAGGGTCTGCAAGGTACCGCGTCTATGCCGCCGCCGGACTGGAGGCGCCGGATATCGCCCGCGTGGTCGGGATTGCCGCGGCGATGTTCTGGGTCGGCGTAGTTACGGTGGCTTCGGCAGCGCTGCTGCTTCATCACGGCCCCCTGCAACTGGCCACGCTCAGCATCAGTGAGACCACGGCCCGGATGACCGGCGCGGCGATCCTGGCCATGCTGGTCGCCATGATCGTGGCCGGGAGTCTCTCCCGCTCTCGCATCACGATCTTCGGGTTCAAGGTTCCCCTGCCTCGTCGCAGTGAAATGGCGGCGCAGGTCATCGTCTCCGTCCTCGATATTTCCTGCGCATCGGCGGCGTTGTTCGTGCTGCTGCCTGCCGCCGACCCGTCACAACTGCCCGCCTTCATCCTGGCCTACGCGCTGGGGATCATCGCGGCTTTGGTCAGCCATGTGCCCGGCGGCGTCGGCATCTTCGAGTCCGTCGTGCTGGCGGTGGTCCCTAGCGATCGGGCTAGCTTGTTCGCCGCGCTGATCGCCTATCGCGTGATTTATTACCTCCTGCCGCTGGCACTGGGCGTGGTGATGCTGGCGTGGCACGAGGCCCGGCGCAGCACCCGCGCCAATCGCGTGCTGGAGAGCCTCCAGGCCATCGCCGTGAACGTAGCGCCACCGCTGCTGAGCCTGGCGACGTTCCTGGGCGGCGCGATGCTGCTGTTGTCTGGCTCGCTGCCCGCGATCCATGCGCGCATAGGCGCTCTGGGTGCCATCGTGCCGCTGCCTTTCATTGAGGCCAGCCATATCGCGGCCAGCTTGTGCGGCACGGCGCTGCTGCTGCTGGCTCCGGGGCTGTATCGGCGGCTGGACGGGGCCTGCCTGGCCACGCGGGCGCTGCTGGTGGCGGGTGCGGTATTCTCGCTGGCGAAGGGTATCGATTATGAAGAGGCGAGCGCCTGCCTTGGCCTGGCTGCCTTGCTGCATCTGACGCGGCACGCGTTTTACCGCCGCACCGCTTTGATTGATCAGCCGCTGACGGCGGGCTGGCTGACGGCCACGGCTTCGGTGGCGGCGATCGTTGCCTGGTCCGGCCTGTTTGCCTATCGTCATGTCCCCTACAGCGATGACTTGTGGTGGAACTTTGCGCTGCACGGCGATGCCCCGCGCTACATGCGCGCCACTCTGGCAAGTGCGGTGGTACTGACAGGATTTGCGGTGTGGCGGCTGATGCGGCCCAGCCCGACGGGCCGTTTGCAGGGCTTGGACGATCGAGACTGGCCGCTGATCCGCCAGATCGTCGCCACCAGTGGCCGGTCCGAAGCGATGCTGGCGCTTACCGGGGACAAGCGCTTCCTGATCTCCGAGGCGCGGGACGCTTTCCTGATGTACCAGGTGAAGGGCGCAAGCTGGATCGTGATGGGCGACCCGGTGGGTGCGCGGGAGGCCTGGCCAGAGTTGCTATGGAGCCTGCGGGCGCTCTCCCACCGCCAGCAGGGGCGCATCCTGCTGTACGAGGTTTCGCCCGCGGCGCTGGATCTGGCGATCGGGCTTGGGCTGCAGCTGGTGAAGTTCGGCGAGGAAGCGGTTATCGATCTGCCCGCCTTCACCCTGGACACACCGGACTTGCGCAGCGTGCGCAAGTCTCGCCGCGTGGCGGAGCGGGCGGGTGCCACCTTGCGCATCGTGCCGGCGCTGGCGGTTCCAGTGATTCTGGACGAACTGGAGCAAGTCTCGAACGAATGGATGGCTGCAAAAGGCCATCAGGAGAAAGGCTTCAGCCTGGGCCGGTTCGACCGCGCGTACCTGAGCAATTTCGATGTCGCGCTGGTCATGGTGGAGGATCGGATCGTCGCTTTCGCCAACTTATGGCTGGCGGGCAACAAGGCCGAGATCTCGGTGGACCTGATGCGCTATCGCGATGAAGCGCCCCCGGGCACGATGGATTTCCTGTTCGCCGGGCTGATGCTCTGGGCGAAGGATCGTGGCTACCAGCGCTTCATCCTGGGCATGGTGCCGCTGTCTGGCATTGACGGGCGCGCGCTTGCCCC
>NZ_CAXYKL010000133.1:0-8670 GCF_964277725.1 uncultured Novosphingobium sp.
CTTATCGCCAAGAAGCGCCAGGAGCAGCGCCGCCGCGACGGCACCGTCAATCGCCGCGCCCGCGACGAGGACAAGGGCGGGGTTCTGGGCGAGTATGGCCTGAACGAAGAACAGGGCAACGAGATCATCATGGCCGCCCGCGCGCACTGGTTCGACGAAGAACCGGCGGCAGCGTCGGCCGAAACAGAGGAGGCCGCCCATGCGGAATCCTCACAATGATCGCGTAAGTTCCGACAATTCGGCAAACGTTACCGGTACCTCCGGTGAGGGGCCGGAGAGGACCTGTGTCCTTTCCGGCGAAGCGGCCCCGCGCGATGCGTTGATCCGGCTGGCGGTATCTCCGCCCGGACCGGATGGTGCGTGCGTGGTGCTGCCCGATGTCCACGCGCGGGCCCCAGGGCGTGGCGCGTGGATCGGCGTGTCTCGCGAAGCCCTTGAAAAAGCGCAGGCGAAGGGCAAACTAAAGGGAGCGCTGCTGCGGGCCTTTGGCAAGTCCCTTGCCAAGGATTACGGGGACGGCACACCGCTTACCATCCCTGACGACTTGGCCGAGCGGATCGATACCGCTCTGGTGCGTGCCTTCACCGATCGTCTCGGTCTCGAGACCAAGTCGGGTCGACTGCTGGTTGGCTCGGACCGGATCGCCGAGAACGCGCGCAACGGCAAGGTGCGCTGGCTGGCGCACGCCGCCGATGCCGCGGAGGACGGTTCGCGCAAGCTGGACCAGGCCTGGCGCGTCGGCAGCGATGCCGAAGGCTCAGGTTTACGCGGCACGGTGTTGCCACTGGACCGGGCGACGCTGTCTGTGGCATTGGGCCGCGACAACGTCGTTCACTTGGCGCTGGCAGATGGCAAGGCGGCCGAAAGAGTCGCCGCGCCGCTCCGGCGCCTGCTGCATTTTCGCGGTCTGGCTGAAACGGCCAGCGCAGACGCTGCAACAAACACGGGCACGGATGCGGCGCAAGCCGTGGCTGCGGCCGCAACGACGAATTGATTCGAAGGGCGAATAGAGACTTATGAGCGAGACCGACAACAAGCCTACCCTCGGACGCAAACCGCTTGGCATCAAGCGGTCGGTCGAGGCTGGCGAGGTCAAGCAGACCTTCAGCCACGGCCGGACCAACAAGGTCGTGGTCGAGGTGAAGCGCCGCAAGGTGCTGGGCCGTCCGGGCGAAGCGGTGGAAACCAAGCCCGAGCCGGTGGCTTCCGCGCCCGAGCCGGTCGCGGCTCCGCGCCCCGCACCGCCGCCGCCGCCCGTTGCCCCGCGCCGCGTGGATACGCCCTCGAACGAGACCCCGCAGGAGCGCGTGGCCCGTCTCCAGCGCGAGGCGGAGGAAGATCGCCTGCGCGTGGCCGAGGAAATGCGCCGCCGTGAGGAGGACGCTCGTCTCAAGGCCATCGAGGACGAAAAGCGCCGTGCTGAAGAAGCGCGTCGCGAGGCTGAGGAAGCTGCCGCTGCGGCCGCCGCTGCGCCGGAACCTGTGGCCGAAGCGCCTGCTCCGGCCGAGCCTGCGGCTGCGGAAACCCCGCCCGTGGAAGCGACTGCAAGCGCACCTGCGGAGCCTGCGGCTTCCCAGACGCCTGCCGCTGCGACCGAGCAGCCGGAGGCCCGTGCGCCCGAGCCTGCCGCTCTCGCGCAGCCGGCCGAGGTCATGCCCGCGCCGCGTCGTTTCACGCCGGTCGCCCGTCCCGAAATCCGCCGTGCCGAGCCGGCTGCCGCCGCGTCGAGTGGCGGTAACGCTTCGTCCGCCGGGGCGTCTGCCGGAGCCAAGAAGGCTGGCGCGCTCAAGAGCGCTGCGCCTGCCGCGCCTGCCCGTCCGGGTGATCGCAGCAAGGGCGCCGCGCCCGATCGCCGCCAGTCCGGCAAGCTGACCGTCACCCGTGCCCTGAACGAGGACGAGGGCGCCCGCGCCCGCAGCCTCGCCGCGCTCAAGCGTGCTCGCGAGAAGGAGCGCCGTGCGCACTTCGGCGGCAAGGCCCAGCAGCGTGAGAAGCAGGTGCGCGACGTGATCGTGCCGGAAGCGATCACCGTGCAGGAACTGGCCAACCGCATGGCCGAAAAGGGCGCGGACCTGGTGAAGGCCATGTTCAAGATGGGCATGATGGTCACCGTCAACCAGACGATCGACCAGGATACCGCCGAACTGCTCGTGACCGAATTCGGCCACAACATCGAGCGCGTGTCGGAAAGCGATATCGATCTGGACACGTCCTACGATGTGGACGCGGATGAGACGCTGAAGACGCGCCCGCCGGTCGTCACCATCATGGGCCACGTCGATCACGGCAAGACCAGCCTGCTCGATGCTCTGCGCGGCACCGACGTCGTGCGCGGCGAAGCGGGCGGCATCACCCAGCACATGGGCGCCTATCAGATCAAGACGAAGGGCGGCGATCTTGTCACCTTCCTCGATACGCCGGGCCACGCCGCGTTCACGCAGATGCGCATGCGCGGTGCGAACGTGACCGACATCGTCGTGCTGGTGGTGGCCGCGGACGATGGCATCATGCCGCAGACGGTCGAGGCCATCAATCACACCAAGGCCGCCGGCGTGCCGATGATCGTGGCGATCAACAAGATCGACAAGCCCGAGGCCAATGCGCAGAAGGTGCGCGAGCGCCTGCTGGAGCATGAGATCGTCGTCGAGGACATGTCGGGCGACGTGCAGGATGTCGAGGTTTCGGCCAAGACCGGCGCGGGCCTGGACGAGTTGATCGAGAAGATCCTGCTGCAGGCCGAACTGCTAGAACTGAAGGCCAACCCCGATCGCACCGCGGACGCGACCGTGATCGAGGCCAAGCTGGACAAGGGCAAGGGCCCGCTCGCCACCGTGTTGGTGCGCCGCGGTACGCTGAAGGTGGGCGATATCTTCGTCGTCGGCACCGAGAGCGGCCGCGTTCGCGCCATGCATGACGACAAGGGCCGCCAGATCAAGGAAGCGCCACCGGCCCTCCCGGTCGAGGTGCTGGGCCTTGGCGGTGTGCCGATGGCAGGCGATATGCTGTCTGTGGTGGAAAGCGAACAGCGCGCTCGCGAGGTCGCCCTGTATCGTCACGAGCAGGCCACCGCAAAGCGCACCGCGATGGCTCCGGCCAGCCTCGATACGATGTTCTCGGCGCTGCAGGACAAGCAGAAGGTCATCGAATACCCGGTGGTGATCAAGGCCGACGTGCATGGCTCGATGGAAGCGATCAACCAGGCGCTGCATGCCTTGTCGAACGACGAGATCAAGGTGCGCGTGCTAAGCTCCGGCGTGGGTGCGATCACCGAGAGCGACGTGACGCTCGCCGCCGCCAGCGGTGCGCCGATCGTGGGCTTCAACGTCCGCCCGAACGCCAAGGCGCGCGAGCAGGTCGAGAAGACCAAGACGCCGATGCTCTACTACGACATCATCTATGAGCTGACGGCTGAGATCGCGAAGCAGATGGCCGGCATCTGGGGCCCCGAGCGGATCGAAACCGTTGTCGGTCGTGCCGAGGTCAAGCAGGTGTTTCCCGCGGGCAAGAAGGACAAGGCGGCCGGTCTGCTGGTCGTCGAAGGCCTCATCCGCAAGGGTATCCACGCCCGTCTTACGCGCAACGACGTCATCATCTCGGCCACGCTCATCCAGTCGCTGCGGCGCTTCAAGGACGATGTGGACGAGGTTCGCGCCGGCATGGAATGCGGCGTGGTCCTGGCAGACACCAACGACATCCGTGCGGGCGACCAGCTGGAAGTCTTCGAGGTCAGCTATCGCGATCGCACGATCGGCTAAAGGTATGATCCCCGGCGCGCCTTCATACAGGGAGTGCGCGGCGGGGATCGGTACGATCGCCTGATGACCCGTTACGTCGCCTTGTTCGGCAGCATCAACGTCGGCGCCAATCGGTTGAAGATGGCCGATTTGCGCTATGCGTTCGAGCGTGAAGAATTCGAGGACGTCGAAACCGTGGTAGCCAGCGGGAACGTGCTGTTCTCGTTCGATGAGCGCCCGACCGACGGGCTGGAGGACTTGTTCCGCCACATGATGCGGGAACGGTTCGATATCGATAGCTTCGTCGCCGTGCGATCACGCGAAGAACTGCGTGAGGGCGTGGAGGGCAATCCCTTTCACGCCGATGGCGCGGCTGAGCAGGTTCACACGCATTTCCTGTCCGGCGATCCGGGCCAAGATCGGTTCGATGCGATGGTCGCAGCGTACCAGGGCCGGGGCGCGGAGCGTCTTGCGCTGGGCAAGAGGGCGCTGTTCGTGGACTATGTTGAGGGCATGGGGCGATCGCGGCTGACGGGGGATTTCATCACCCGGCGTCTGGGTTGCCAGGGGACGGCGCGCAACCTGCGCTCGCTCCAGCGCATCATCGACAAGATGGCGTAGCGGCCATGCGCCAGGGCCGTGGCGCCCTAGGCCTTGTCGCCGAAGGTCGTGTCACAGGGGGTGAGGCCGGGCGCAATCCCGTAATCTCGTCTTGCAAATCGGCCCGCACCGGCCACATGAGGATCCACGATGTCTCGCCAGCAGATCACGCCTGAACAGCACTCGGTCCGCCTGCTCAAAGTGGGGGAGCGGGTGCGCCATGTGCTTTCCGAAATCCTCACGCGGCAGCAGGTCCACAGCGATACGCTGAGCGCGCATTCTGTCAGCGTTACCGAAGTTCGCATGTCTCCCGATCTTCGCCTGGCGACGGCTTATGTGAAGCCGCTACTAGGCTCGAACGAGGACGAAGTGCTGACTGCGCTGCGCCAGAACACCGCCTTCTTCCAGAAGGAAGTGGCGCGGAACCTGGGGCTGAAATCCGCGGCCAAGCTTCGTTTCCGCGCGGATCAGACCTTCGAGGAGGCCGACCGGATCGAGCGCTTGCTGGCCGATCCGCGCGTGCGCCGCGATCTCGACGAGTGATGGACCGGCCGACCGGCGCCTGACCCATGCAGCAGACCATTCTCCAGGCCGCGGCGCTGATCGTGCCGCTGATCATCGCTATCGTCTTCCATGAAGTGGCGCATGGCTGGGTGGCCCGCGCGCTGGGCGATCCGACCGCGCATGAGCGGCGGCGGCTGAGCCTGAACCCGCTGCGCCATGTCGATCCGGTGGGCACGATCCTGGTGCCCGGCGGGCTGGCGCTGGCCGGTATTCCCGCGTTCGGTTGGGCCAAGCCGGTGCCGGTGGACCAGCGCCGCCTGCGTAATCCGCGCTATGGCATGATGGCGGTGGCAGCCGCCGGACCGCTGACCAATCTGGTGCTGGCGACGGTGGGCGCGGTGGCTTTGGGGCTACTTATTCGCGCACAGCCGAGCGGTGGCGTGGCGCAGTTCGCCGTGCTTAGCGTGTCGTCGTTCATCTTCATCAACGTGTCTCTGGCACTGTTCAACTTGCTGCCGATCCCCCCGTTCGATGGCTCGCATATCGTGGAGGGCCTGCTGCCCCGCCCGGCGGCGCGGGCCTATGCGCGGCTGCGGCCTTTCGGCTTTCCGCTGTTGTTCATCCTGCTGCTGGTGATCCCCTATTTCTGGCCGAGCCTTGGCGTGATGCGCAATGTCGTGATGCCGCCGGTGCTGTGGACGCTGGGGCATTTCGACGATCTGGTGCGAGTGATCGCCGGGGTATGAGCGGACCGTCAGGCTGGATCATCCTCGACAAGCCGCTGGGCCTGGGTTCCACGCAGGCGGTGGCGGCGGTGAAGCGCAACTTGCGCGAGGCCGGCTTCGGCAAGGGCACGAAGGTGGGCCATGGCGGCACGCTGGACCCGCTGGCCACAGGTGTCTTGCCGATCGCTCTGGGTGAGGCGACCAAGCTGACCGGACGGATGCTGGATGCCGACAAGGCTTACGAATTCACGGTCCGGTTTGGCGAGGAAACCGACACGCTGGACCTGGAAGGCGCGGTGATCGCCACCAGCGACGTGCGGCCGACAATGCCTGAGATCGAGGCTGTTCTGCCGCGCTTTACCGCCCCGATCGCGCAGGTTCCCCCGGCCTATTCGGCGCTGAAGGTGGATGGCAAGCGGGCCTACGATCTGGCGCGGGCAGGGGAGGCGGTCGAACTGGCGAGCCGCTCGGTCGTCGTCCATGCGCTGAGCATCGTGCATGTCGATACGGTTGCGGGCGGGGATCGCATCCACGCCCTCACGCTGCTGGCCAAAGTGTCCAAGGGCACTTATATACGCAGCCTGGCGCGAGACATCGCGCAGGCACTGGGCACATGCGGCACCGTGACCATGTTGCGCCGGATCAAGGCAGGACCTTTCGACTTGTCCCATGCGATATCGCTGGACAAACTCAACGAAATCGGTAAGGGGGCGCCACTTGAACATGTGACTTTGCCGCTGGAGGCGGGGCTGGACGACATCCCGGCCATCGACCTCGACCCGGAGCAGGCAAAGGCGGTCCGACAGGGCCGTGTTCTGACCGGACTGCCCTTTTCCGACGGGCTTCATTGCGCAAGGCTGGGCCTGGTTCCCGTCGCGCTGATGGACGTGTCGGATGGCGACGCACGCGTCGTCAGGGGGTTCAACCTCATGGATGTCGCGGAGTAATGATATGTCGGTAACCGCCGAAAAGAAGTCTGAGATCATCACCGACAACGCTCGCCAGTCGGGCGACACCGGTTCGCCGGAAGTGCAAGTCGCGATCCTGACCGAGCGGATCAAGAACCTGACCGAGCACTTCAAGGCTCACCACAAGGACAACCACTCGCGCCGCGGTCTGCTGGCGATGGTCAACAAGCGGCGCTCGCTGCTGGACTATCTCAAGAAGCGCGATGTCGCGCGGTACAACGCGCTGATCCAGAAGCTGGGTCTTCGCAAGTAAGTTTCACGGCGGCTCCGGGAAACCGGGGCCGCTGCTCTATTGGGCGTTCGAGAATAACGACGCCTGAAGGCCAGCGCTGCAATCCGGCGGCAAGGCCCGGAGCCACGACAGGCTCCACACCGGACCGGGACGGGATCCCCGGCAGTAAACCCCGCCGGCAATAGGGCCGATGGGCTGAGGAAATATCGAATGTTCGACGTAAAGACTGTATCCATGGAGTGGGGCGGCAAGACCCTCACGCTGGAAACCGGCCGCATCGCCCGTCAGGCCGACGGCGCCGTGCTGGCAACCCTGGGCGACACCGTGGTGCTGTGCGCCGTGACCGCCGCGAAGTCGGTGAAGGAAGGGCAGGACTTCTTCCCGCTCACCGTTCACTATCAGGAAAAGTTCTCCGCCGCCGGCCGTATTCCGGGTGGTTTCTTCAAGCGTGAGCGTGGCGCGACCGAGAAGGAGACGCTGACCAGCCGTCTCATCGATCGCCCGATCCGCCCGCTGTTCCCTGAGGGCTTCTACAACGAGATCAACGTCATCGCTCAGGTCATGAGCTATGATGGCGAGAACGAGCCCGATATCGTCGCGATGATCGCCGCTTCGGCTGCGCTGACCATCTCGGGCGTGCCGTTCATGGGCCCGATCGCGGCTGCCCGCGTCGGCTTCGTCGATGGCGAATACACGCTGAACCCAAAGCAGGACCAGACCCTGGCCGGCGAAGGCCGCCTCGATCTCGTCGTCGCCGCCACCGGCGATGCCGTGATGATGGTGGAATCGGAAGCCAAGGAGCTTTCCGAGGACGAGATGCTCGGCGCCGTCATGTTCGCGCATGACGAGATCAAGAAGGTCGTCGACCTGATCATCGACCTCGCCGAGGAAGCGGCCAAGGATCCCTGGGATGTCGACATCTCGGACAACACCGCCGACATCAAGAAGAAGCTCAAGTCCGCAGTCGGCAAGGATGTCGCCGCGGCTTACAAGCTGACCGACAAGTCGGCCCGCTCCAACGCGCTGAACGAAGCGCGCGCCAAGGCGAAGAAGGCGTTCGCGGAAGAAACCCCGCAGACCCAGATGGTCGCCAACAAGACCATGAAGAAGGTTGAGGCGGACATCGTTCGCACCGCCATCCTCAAGGACGGTTCGCGCATCGACGGCCGCAAGCTCGACCAGATCCGCCCGATCGAGGCGATCGTCGGCTTCCTGCCGCGCACGCACGGTTCGTCGCTGTTCACGCGCGGTGAAACGCAGGCGATCTGCACCACCACGCTGGGCACCAAGGACGCCGAGCAGATGATCGACAGCCTCGATGGCCTGTCGTACTCCAACTTCATGCTGCACTATAACTTCCCGCCGTACTCGGTTGGCGAAGTTGGGCGTTTCGGCGCTCCGGGCCGTCGCGAAGTCGGCCACGGCAAGTTGGCATGGCGCGCGCTGCATCCGGTGCTGCCGACCAAGGCGGACTTTCCGTACACCATCCGCGTCCTGTCCGACATCACCGAGTCCAACGGTTCGTCCTCGATGGCGACGGTCTGCGGTGGCTGTCTGTCGATGATGGACGCGGGCGTTCCGATCGAGCGTCCGGTGGCCGGCATCGCCATGGGCCTGATCCTGGAAGGCAAGGACTTCGCGGTCCTGTCCGACATCCTGGGTGACGAGGATCACTTGGGTGACATGGACTTCAAGGTCGCAGGCACCGAGGCCGGCATCACCACGATGCAGATGGACATCAAGATCGCCGGCATCACCAAGGAAATCATGGCCAAGGCGCTCGAGCAGGCGAAGGCCGGCCGCACGCACATCCTGGGTGAAATGCAAAAGGCGCTGGGTTCGGCTCGTACCGAGCTTTCGGCCCACGCTCCGCGCATCGAGACGATCAAGATCGACAAGTCGAAGAT
>NZ_CAXYKL010000134.1:0-4211 GCF_964277725.1 uncultured Novosphingobium sp.
CGGCTCACCCGCCTTGTAGGGGAGAGCGACGGCGCGATAGAGTGGGATGACAACCACGAGCCCGCGCGTGCGGGCGAGGTGCTTTTGCTCGATCCCGACGCGCAGAGCCTCACCGCCGTGAGCGACGCAGGATATGCGGTTATCGAACAAAGTACGATCGACGATCTGGGCATCGCCTATGCCCGGTTGTCCATCCCGCACGGCCAAAGCTTGCCGCGCGCGCTCAAGACATTGCGCGCAGCAGCCCCTGGGCATGAGATCACGGCTGACCAGATCCATTTTCCTTCCGGTGCCGCATCTGCGCCAGCCCCTACGAAAGAGCCGGCCACGCCCCTACTTCGCGGTGGAACCGTTGGTGTGATCGATGGGGCGATTGCCGGGTCCGACCGAGTCGTCATGCAGCGTGGATTTGCCGTTGGTGCGCCAAAGGCCAGCAACCATGCCTCGGCCATCGCCTCGCTGCTCAAAGGCGCAGGAACAGCGCGGCTCTATTCCGCCGACGTCTATGGTTCGGACCCGGCCGGCGGCAACGCGCTCGCCATCGCACGCGCCGTGGGTTGGCTGACCGGGCAAGGTGTGCGCGTCGTCTCGATCAGCCTGGTTGGCCCAGCCAATCCGCTGCTTTCACGTGCCGTTGCAGCGGCGCAGGCCAAGGGCACCGTGATCGTCGCTGCAGTCGGCAACGACGGACCCGCCGCTCCGCCGGCCTATCCCGCTTCCTACACGAATGTGATTGCGGTGACCGGCGTTGATGGCCGCGGTCGCGTTCTGATCGAGGCTGGCCGCGCCACCCATCTCGACTATGCAGCGCCAGGCGCGGATATCACCGCCAAGGTGCCGGGCAAGGGGCAGGTGAAGCTGCGCGGGACCTCCTACGCCGCTCCGCTGGTGGCATCTCGCATTGCGGCCCGAATAGGCGGCGGCGCGGTAGCAGCACTACAAGGTGCCAACGGGGAGGCACGCGGCGCCTCCAAACGAACGGGGCGGGGCATCCTGTGCGCGACTTGTCGCGCCGGAACGTAGATACTCGACAAAAAAGTTCGCGCGCTACGGATGAAGTCCCGGGGGCCACCCGTTCCTCTCTCAGACGATCCCGAATGACAGCTGTCATCGGGAGTACGAGAAGGAACCGCGATCATGAACAAGCATCTTTTTAGCACCGGCCTGACTGCATTCGCACTCCTCGCAATGCCCGGCGTGGCTAACGCCCAATTGCTTGGCGGTGGATTTGGCGGCGCGATCGGTGGATCGCTGGGCGGGACGCTTGGTGGCAGCATCGGCTCGGCTGGCAGCACGCTCGACGGCGCGGGGAGCGGCATGGGCGAAATCGGCGTGTCGCGCGCCAGACGTTCGGTGGCTTCGGCAGTCAACGGCAGCGGCGAAGAGCACGTGCGCAAATCACGCCGTGATGCCGCCACCACGCCTGCTCCCGAGGGTTCGCCTGCCCGCAACGCCGCCGGAAACCTTGCCGGTTCAGTCCGGTCTACCGGCAGCGGCCTGGCCGACGGCATGCGCAGCCAATTGGACACGGTCGGCGGCAGCGCGGCGACGGCTGGCTCAGGTGCGGCTTCGGGCAGTATCGACCGCTCCACCGCCACTGGCTCCGCCTCCGGCAGCGGCTCGGCGAGCGGCAATCTCACCGGTTCGGTGCAGCCCACGCTTGGAGCGGTTTCGGGAACCGCCAGCGGTGCTCGCGATAAAGCGGCGCAGGCAGCTACTGACGCGAGCTCGCAAGCGGGCGAAACCGCTAACATCGCGCGCAGTACCGAGGCGCAAGGCTCTGGCAGCGGCGCGGCCGGAACCCAGGCGGGGCAGCACTCCATCTCCGGCTCCGGCTCCGCATCCGCATCACGCTCGACTTCTGGTGGATCGGTGAGCCTGGGCGGGAGCGCCAGCGGCAACTAACCGCCTAGATGATTTCAATATCGGCCCCGCACTTTCACCGAGTTGCGGGGCCGACCCGCCCGTGGGACATATGACGGCAGTCAGTATCGATAGTTTGCCGTTGCGGAACAATCTCAGCGCTTGAATGCCGAAGCCAGCGACATCGCGTCCACGGTGAACTTGAAGCCGACCACGAAGGCATCGTCGATGTGCCGCGTGCGGAACGGTGCGCCTGTCTGGTCGGGGTGGAGGATGTACTGAAGATTGGGCGATATCCGCAAGGCGGGGCCCAGTTGCGCGCCATACGCCAGTTCCATCATGTATTGGTTGCGCCGGACTCCGGGCGTGCCGCCGCCGAACACGCGTGCAGCATTCATGCGGGCGAGTGCGAGATCGCTGAAGCTCTGCTGGTTCATCACGAAGCCCAATGTGTCTTTGTCGCGGCCCTTGAAGGTGCCGGTCTGGAGCAAGCCCAGTTCCAGGAAGTGCCGTTCCTCAACACGACCCGATAAATTGGTCATCGCCACACCGAACAATGACAGGCCGCGTTCGCTTATGGGGTCAGGCCGCGTAAGCATCTGGTCGAACCGGACATAAATGCCCGAGCGCCCCTTGCGCTTGGCCGCCGGCCGACCGGAAATGATCGCGATGCCACCCTGATCGTCGCGCAAAGGATCGCTGTAGTCGCCGCGATCGAACCAGCCGCCCAGGATATAATGACGCGGTACTCGATCGGTCGCGAAATCGGTGCCGTAGCCGACTTCCCACGGGACAATTACGCCGGTGGCATTGCGCATCGAGAAGTTGAAGCCGTTGTCATTGGGCCGCTTGCGATCGGGATTGACTTCGTACACACCGACATGGGCAAATACTTGCGGTGTTAGGTTGAGCTTGGCGTGGGCCATCCAGCTAGATGCCGGAAAGTACGTGAAATTGCTGTTTTTGAAAACGAACGTCGGATTGCCGCAGGCGGAATTGGTCTGGAAGTTGCAATACAACGGCGAGCTCAGGAAATGGACATTCGCCTGGCTGCGGCCAGCCTCCACCGTCAGAGGGCCTAGCTTCTGCTCCCAGGTCAGGATGGCCAGGTGGGTGTTCTGCGTGCCGTAGATCTCTTGGACTGAGGTGTTGTTACCCAGCGCGATCGCGGCCAGATTCTCACCGTGCCGGTTGGTGACTGCGGCGTGGATCGTGGCACCGTCGATCCCGGCAATCTTCGCCATGTCCAGATCGGCGCCAACATAGACCTGGCCGGCGTAGGCAGCATCGCGGCGCAATCCGCCGCTAAGGTTGCTCGCCGCCTCGCCCGTATAGCTGAGCGACAAGGTGATGCCCTGGTCTGCGAGCGGCTGCCACTGAGCGCTCTCTGTCACCTTCGGCAAGGTCGGGGGCGGTGCGTCCTGCGGTGTGGGATTGTCCTGTGCCTGTGCCAACGGGGCGCATAGCGCCATGACCGCCGCTAGCGAAGCTGCGGCAAGCTTGGCCTTTTTCATTTGTCGTCTCCTGAGTTCGCTTAAGCCTGCGCAGCCATGACTGAGGCGATCGGACGCTTGAGAATGCCGAGCAGCACGGCACTGATCAGCGTTCCGGCGACGATCGCGACAGCGTAGGCGATCAGGTGGGTCACCGCGCCGGGGATCGGCAGCACAAATACCCCGCCATGCGGGACGCGCAGTTCAACACCCGCAGCCATCGAGATCGCGCCGGTAATCGCCGAGCCCACCATCAGCGCGGGGATCACCCGAAACGGATCGCGCGCGGCGAAGGGAATTGCGCCCTCGGTAACGAACGCCAGGCCCAGCACGGCCGCGGCGCTTCCCGCCTCGCGCTCCTCGGCGGTGAAGCGGTTGGCGAACAAGCGGGTCGCGAGAGCGACGGCCAGCGGCGGTGTCATTCCGGCTGCCATGGTCGCCGCCATCGGTGTATAGACCTGGCTGGCGATCAGCCCGACCGAGAAGGCATAGCTGGCCTTGTTGACCGGACCACCCATGTCGAACGCCATCATCGCGCCCAGGATCAGCCCCAGCAGGATCGCGCTCGATCCCTGCATGGCGCGCAGCCATTCGGTAAGGAAAGCCAGCAGTGCCGCAACCGGCGTACCGACAGCGTAGATCATCAGCAGGCCGGTCAGCACAGTGCCCAGCAACGGCAGGATCAGCACCGGCTTCAGGCCCTGCAGATTCTTGGGCAGTTGAATCGCCCGGTTAAGCCCGGCAACGCCATAGCCGGCGATAAATCCGGCAACGATACCGCCCAGGAAGCCTGCGCCGAGATTGGCGGCGATCATGCCGCCGATCATGCCTGGCGCTATGCCGGGGCGGTCGGCA
>NZ_CAXYKL010000135.1:0-19251 GCF_964277725.1 uncultured Novosphingobium sp.
TGACGCCGGGCGGCGAAGGCGGCGATGTCACCACCTGTGCCCCGCTTGCGATACATCTGCAGGAGCAAGGCGTTCAGCGGGTCTTCCTTGCGGCCGATATACTTCACCTGCCAGGCCGCGTTGCCCAACTTTGCCGCCTTCGCAGCGTAGGCGAGCGCGGCGTCGAGATCGCCGAAGCCATCGATCAGGCCGTTCTCCCGCGCGCGTTCCCCCGTCCAGACGCGGCCTTGCGCGATTCCATCGACCTGATGCGGCGTCTTGCCGCGCGCCTTGCCAACAATACCGAGGAACTTCGCGTAGGCATTCTCGATGCCCATCTGCACGATCTGCTCCAGCTCGGGCGAGAGTCCCCCCAGGAGATCGGGCTGGCCTGAAAGCGGTGTGGTCTTCACGCCGCCCGAACTGACGCCGATATCCGCCAAGGCCCGCTCGAACGAGGGGAGTATGCCGAATACGCCGATCGAGCCGGTGATCGTGCCCGGCTCGGCGAAGACATATTGGGCCGGGGTGGAAACCCAATAGCCCCCACTCGCCGCCACGTTACCCATCGATGCGACGATCGGAATGCCCTTCTGCTTGTAGCGCTCGATCGATCGACGGATGCGCTCCGATGCCAGCACCGAGCCGCCGGGCGAATCGATGCGCACCACCAGCGCCTTGATGTCGTTGCTCAAGGCGTCATCCAGAGCCTGGGCGATGCGATCGCCACCGGCGGTGCCCGGTCCGGCCTCGCCATCGACGATATTGCCGGCGATCGTCACCACGCCGATCTGCGCGCCGCTGCGGCTCTCGGGATGCGCGGCAAGGTACGTTGCCAGTTGCGTGCCGACCAGTTGCCCCGAGGGTTTGTCCGATGCCTCTGCGCCCGAAAGCTGCGCCACGCGCGAGGCGAAGTCGCTGGGCGTGCCGATCCGGTCGATCAGGCCGGCCGCTTGCGACGCCTTGGCAAAGTCACCACCGGAGGCCTTGAGCCAGCCCACCGGATCGCCGGTCACCAGCGCCAGGTTCGCCTTGGGCCGCGCTTTCTTCACGTCTGCTTGCCAATTGCGCCACAGGCCGCCGTAAAGGTCAGTGTACGATTCGATCGCCGCCGGCGATGGTCCGTCGCGGGTATAGGGCTCCACGAAAGTCTTGTAGGTGCCGACGCGGAAGACGTGGGCGTTGATCTTCAGCTTCTGCAGCAAGGTGCCGAAATAGAGGTTGTTGCCCCCCGGCCCCACCACCAGGGCACCGCCCATCGGATTGACCCAGGCCTCGCTGGCGTGCGCGGCCAGCTGCGTGCCATCGTCGGCATAAGTGTCCGCATACGTCAGCACCGGCTTGCCCGCCTTGCGCACCACATCCATCGCCGCGCCGATATCGCGCAGGTGGACGAAGCCGCCACCGGTGAAGCGCGACAAGTCGATCGCCACCAGCTTGATCTTGCTATCTTTCGCCGCCGCAAGCAGCGCTCGCTCGACGTCGCGGGCGCGCACATCCGTGGGCAGGTCCGCATTGGTGGTCTGGGCCACCAGCAAGTCTGTGGTGGTGACGTCCGCCGTCTCTTCCACCACCGCGCCGTCCAGCTGGATCACCAGCGCGCCCTCACTCACCTTGCCGGGAGTGGGCCGCATCGACAGCAGGGCGTAGAGCAGGCCGAAGACCAGCAGCAGCAGCGCCAGGACCAGCGCGTCCTTCACCGCCACCAGCAACTTCCAGACCTTGCGCGCGAATTTCATGCAAACCTGCCTTTCGTGGCGAGGCCTTAGACCAGAATGTACCGGATCAGAACCGCCGAGTGCGCCGATCGAGCGCGCGCCGGTCAAATCCCTTGAGCCCGCCCCCGCCCTTCCCTAATGCCTCGTCTTCAATGACAGCACCGACTTACACTTATCCGGCAGGTTCGGCGGCCTTCCCGCACCGTGGCCTTGTCGGCATTGCCGGCCTTGCTCCCCATGAAATCCACTACATGCTCGATGAGGCGCAGCAGTGGGTGGAAATGAACCGGCAGGCGAAGAAAACGCGCGATCTGCTGGCCGGCCTCACCATCATCAACGCCTTTTTCGAGAACTCCACGCGCACGCTGCTGAGCTTCGAGATCGCCGGCAAGCGCCTGGGCGCCGACGTCGTGAACATGACGGTCGCCACGTCCAGCGTGAAGAAGGGCGAGACCTTGATCGATACGGCAATGACGCTGAACGCGATGCATGCCGATGCGATCGTCATCCGCCATGCCAGCTCGGGCGCGGTGCAGCTGATTGCCGACATGGTGGATTGCCCGGTCCTCAACGCCGGGGATGGCCAGCACGAGCACCCGACGCAAGCCTTGCTGGATGCGCTGACGATCCGCCATGCCAAGCGCCATTTCAACGGTCTCGTCGTTACCATCTGCGGCGATATCCTGCACAGCCGCGTCGCCCGCTCCAACATTCTGTGCCTCACCTCGCTGGGTGCCGAAGTGCGCGTGTGCGCTCCGCCCGCGCTGATGCCGGAGGCGATCGAGATGATGAACGTCGCGGTCTATCATGATTTCGAAAAGGCCCTGCAAGGTGCGGACGTGGTGATGATGCTGCGCCTGCAGCTGGAGCGAATGCAGGGCCAGTTCATCCCCTCCCCCCGCGAATATCGGCACTTGTACGGCCTGACGCTGGAGCGGCTTGCCATGGCCCGCCCGGATGCGTTGGTCATGCATCCCGGCCCGATGAACCGCGGCGTCGAGATCGACAGCAATGTCGCCGATCTGGTCGGTCGGTCGCAGATCACCACGCAAGTCGAGATGGGCGTGGCCATGCGCATGGCCTGCCTGGATGTGCTGACGCGGCGGACGCGCGGTGTGGAGGGTTGGGCATGAGCCAGGCCGCGCCACTTACCATCACCAACGGCCGCATCGTCCACCCCGATGGCACGATCGCGCCAGGCGCTATCCGTTGCGAGGGGGACCGGATCGTCGCGGTCGGAGCCGACGCTCAGCCCCAGCCGGGGGACCGGATCCACGATGCCAAAGGATTGCTGATCGCCCCTGGCCTGGTGGACTATGGCGTGTTCGCGATCGACAAGCCGGCTTTCCACTTTGGCGGCGTCACCCGTGCAGCTCTGATGCCGGATCAGAACCCGCCCCTCGACGTTCCGCCCCGCGTTCGCTTTGCCGCCTCATCCGGTAAGCCTGATTTCTGGGTCCATCCGCTGGCCGCTGCCACCCGCGAGCTTGAGGGCGAAAAACTGGCCGAAATCGCGATGATGCGCGATGCCGGTGCGCGCGGGATCGCCACCGGTCGGCGTTGGATCGCGGATACCGGCACGATGCTGCGGTTGTGCCAATATGCCGCGATGCTGGGCATGACGGTCTGCACCCATGCCGAAGACGCCGGCCTGGTGGGGTCCGCCGTGGCCACCGCGGGCGAAATGGCGACACGTCTGGGCCTCCCCGCCGCGCCGGCCCAGGCCGAATCAATCGCCATCGCGCGCGATATCGCCATTGCCGAAATGGCCGATTGCGCCATCCACTTCCGCACGGTGACGACCGCCGCCGGGCTAGATCTGGTGCGACACGCCAAGGCCCGCGGGATCAAGGTGACGGCGGGAGTCACGCCTGCCTATTTCATGCTGTCCGATCTGGCGGTGGCGCAGTTCAGGACGTTTGCGCACCTCTCCCCGCCACTGCGCTCCGAGGCAGACCGGAAGGCGGTGATCGCGGGAATCGCGGACGGGACGATCGACGTCATCGCCTCAGGCCACGATCCGCGCGGAGCGGAGGACAAGCGCCTGCCCTTCACCGATTCGGCGCCAGGCATGGCCGGAGCGGAGACACTGCTACCCTTGACCCTGACCCTGGTGCGGGACGGCGTGATCGATCTTGGCCGCGCCTTTGCGCTGCTGGCGGCAAATCCCGCTCGGCTGCTGGGGGTCGAGGCGGGGAAACTGGCGACGGGAGCCGAAGCCGATATCGCGGTGATCGACACCGATCGTCCCTGGATCGTCGACTCCGATAAGATGGCCGCCAGCGCCGGTAACACCCCGTTCGATCGCCAGCCCGTGCAGGGCCGCGTATCGGCGCTGTTCAAGGGCGGCGCGCAAGTCGCCTAGTTACTTCTCGGCAGGCCGACGCCTAAAAAAAACGCCCCCGCTACGAGAGCGGGGGCGGCGAGTGGCTTCACATGGGGTCGTGAAGAACTTTGAAATTCAGCGGCTTGCCAGGCGGCGCGAGACCGAGGCCACTGCGCCGGGAAGCTCACGAGCGGCGGAATGGGCGATACAGGAACCTACAGCAACCCGCCCCGAAGAACACTTGGCCTTGGCAGAAGCCATGTCGTAGCCGCCCGCAGCCACGCGCCAGTAGGTCCGGCCGTTCACCACGGCCTGGGTCAAATGCAACTCCCGTTCCTTGAGCCCCGGATCGCGCTGCTGGAAAATCTTCCACGCCCTATGTGCGCCCGCCTCAGTGGAAAACGAGCCGAGTTGCACCACGTGGGTGGAGGCGGTTGCGGCGGGGCGCCGGGGTGCCGGGGCCGGCTTGCGCACGACGGGCGGCGTCGGGCGGACGGTTTCGGCGCGCGCCATCCGGACCGGCGCAGCGGAACGCGGCGATTCGGCAACCGCTTGAACGACGGGATTGGAAACGAACTGTCGATCGGTCGCGGCGGCAAGAGCCGGCGCAGGCTGAACCGGCTCAGCAGAGGCGATTGCCGGTTCGGCAGGCTCGGCCACGGTGTCTGCGACAGGCACCGGCTCGGCAAAGGCCAGCGCCGGAGCGTCAGCAGGAGCCGGCGGCAATTCTTGCGCCGTCGAAACGGGTGCCGGAGCGGCCTCTACCGTGGCCAGGGCGGGCGCATTCCCGGTTCCGGCGAGCGCCAACTGCGTCGGCTGGCCGGGATCGCTGCGCACCGGCGCGCCCAACAGCGCGGCCACGCGAGACTGCGCGGAGCCGACGCTGGCCTGCAACGCCCAATCGCTGACCCGCGCTTCCAGTTGGTCCACTGGTACGTCCTGCGAGGCGACCACGCGTGCCTCGGCCAGACGACCGTCCAGCGCGAAGGCATAGGCCAGATTCTGGCGGTTCTTGGGGGTATTGTCCCCCGCTTTCACCGCTTCGGAAAGGATCGCGACAGCTTGCGCCGGCTGTCCTGCCAAAGCGAGGGCGAGACCGAAATCGCCGACCGGGATCGCATCGCGCCACTGGCCCAGCAGCGCGAGCGCTTCCTGGTTGCGGCTGGAGCCGATGTAGGAAAGTGCCATGCCCAGCGCACTGGCGGGCGTCTTGTCTCCCAAGGCGACGGCATCCTCGAAGGCGCCGCTAGCGGACAGGAAACGGCCCGCCGCGAGGTAGACCTGCGCCAGGCGGGAGCGCAATTCCAGGTTCTGCGGCTGCTTGGCCACCGCGCGCTCGGCCGTCAGTATCTGCTTGTCGAGCTTGCGATCGGCGTGATCCGACTGAGCATTGCCCTGATCGGCAAGGTCACCCGCCAGCGCAAAGCCCGGAGCCGCGACGCAGCTGACGGCGATCGCCGCTGCCACTGCCTTGCCAAGACGCGAGCGGTCGGCGGCCAACTGGTTCAGCCTGGCCATATGCCGCGCCATCATTGTCTGGGCCTGCATCGTGACGGATTCCCCTGATTGATTCCCTGACGAAACGGACGGCGGACGCGCCCTCGCTTCATCTTCCACGACACAGGAAATCGCAGATCACCCCTAATTTAAGGTTAAGTGCACCGCGCAAGGACGGGGTGATTACGGGGATACCCGCATAAAGGCTTTGCTAAGCGGTTCTTCACTATGTCACTTAACGGCGATTGGACGGTGCGGCGCGCAGTTCAGCGTCCGATAGGAGCGGCCTTTGCAAAATAGGCCGCGTAGAAGGATACGGTCTGCGATGATGGCGGTTCGATGGGGCAATGCAGCCACGCTGGCGACGATGATCGTGCTGTGCGGCCTTGCCGTCCCGGCCCTGGCCGATGTTAAGGCGGGCGTGGACGCCTGGGGGAATGGCGATTTCCCGGCCGCCGTGCGTGAGTGGCAGGCAGCGGCTGACGCCGGTGATCCCGATGCGCAATTCAACCTGGCTCAGGCCTATCGCCTTGGTCGCGGCGTTCCGCGCGATCCGGCGCGCGCGGAGGCGCTCTTCGGGCAAGCAGCGGCGAAAGGTCATTTGCAGGCAGCGGATAACTACGGCCTGCTGCTGTTCCAGCGGGGCGAGCGGCAGAAGGCGATGCCCTATATCCGCAGTGCCGCAGCGCGCGGAGACGCAAGAGCACAATACATTCAGGGCCTGGCGCTGTTCAACGGAGATGGTGCGCCCAAGGACTGGGTGCGCGCTTATGCCTATCTGACGCTGGCCCAGCAGGCCGGTCTGCCTCAAGCGATCAGCGCACTGCGCCAGATGGACCAGCACGTGCCGATGGCGGATCGGCAAAAGTCGGTCGCGGTGGCGGCAGAGATCGCGCAGGAGGCCGAGGCAACCCGCGCGCGGCAGTTGGCGGCGCTTGATCTGTCTGGCCCTTCCGGAAATACGATCGGCGACGATGGGACAGCCCCCGTCGGCAAGACAAGCAGAGGCCCGGCCCTCGCCACCGTCGAACGTGCCGTTAGCGACGCGGAGCGTGTCGCGGCCACCCCGTCCCGACGAAGCGCCGGGGCGGACTTTACCAATACCACCACCAGCCCAGCCAAGCCCAAACCGGCGCAATCGGTACGCCCCGCAGTCAGCACCGTGCAGCCCGCTTCCAGGCCTGCGCCTGTGCCCACCGCGTCAGGGGGCTGGCGTCTTCAGCTGGGCGCGTTCGGCGTTGCCGGCAATGCGGACGCACTGTGGAGCCGGGTCAAGGGCCGACCCGAGCTGGCAGGACATGCCAAGATCCTCGCCCCCGCGGGCAAGCTGACCAAGCTGCAGGCCGGCGGCTTTGCTAGCCAGGCCGATGCCACCGCCGCGTGCGCGCGCTTGCGGACAGCCGGGTTCACCTGCCTCGCCACGCGCGACTGAGGCGGCTAAGGCTGGGCGACCCATGCGCGTCGCCTCGCTCGACATCATCCGCGGCGTCGCGGTCCTCGGCATCCTGGCGATCAACATCGCCGGGTTCGCCGGGCCATCGATAGGCGCGTTGACGCCCAACCTCCCGCATCCGGCCGGGATCTGGGGCGAAACCGCCTATGCGATCGGGTTTATCCTGTTCGAAGGCAAGATGCGCGCGCTGTTCGCCATGCTGTTCGGAGCAAGCATGGCGCTCTTTATCGACCGGGCAGAGGCGGCCGGTCGGGATGCGGACTTGCTGCAAGCCCGTCGGCTCGCCTGGCTGCTGCTGTTCGGCGCACTGCATTATGCCTTGCTGTGGTGGGGCGACATCCTGTTCGCCTATGCCGCTTGCGGATTTATCGTCCTGCTGCTGCATCGGCTGCCGCTCAGGCTGCTTGTCGCCGCAGCCCTCACCCTTTTCATGGCCCTGCATGTCGCCGGACTGGTCGCCAACCTGCCGATGGTGAATGCGGAAGAAGCGGTGCGGATAGGTGTAGCCACATCCGTGCAGGCCGAGGCCGTGGGCCGCTACTACGCCTACGTGGACATGATGATCGGGCGGGAGCTGGGGCAATACGCCGGCGGCTTCGTGCAAATCGCGGCGACCAAACTGCATGAGCACCCGCTTTGGCTGATCCACGGCGTCCGCGATGGAATTGGCGAATACGTGCCGCTGATGGTGATCGGCATGGCCCTGCAGCGCACCGGGTTTTTTGCCGGGGCCTGGTCCCTCCGGGTGATGCTGGCGATCGCGGTGGGCGGCACACTGGCGGGACTGGGCGCCACACTGATGGCGCTGGACTGGCTCTGGCCGCGACACTTCCCGGTGATCGCGATGGACGCCGCCGTTCGCTATGGCCTGGCCCTGCCGCATCTACTGACGGCGCTAGGCTATGCCGGCCTGCTGGTGCTGGCGACGCCCTGGCTCGGCACAACCGGAGCGGGCCGCAGGCTGGGCGCAGCGGGGCAGATGGCGTTCAGCAATTATCTGGGCACCAGCCTGGTCATGACCGGCGTGTTCTACGGCTGGGGGCTTGGCCTTTTCGGACGCGTAGGGCCGCTGGCGCAATGGACTTTCGTCGCCGTGGGTTGGGCTTTGATGCTGATCTTCAGCCCCGTGTGGCTGAAGCATTGGCGGCGTGGCCCACTGGAATGGTTGTGGCGCTCGCTGACTGAAAGGCGGTTGCAACGCAATCGCAATTAAAATGCTATTGCGATCCATTCGCATACACGTATATTGCGATTCGAGAGGAACGCGCATGTACGTCTGCATCTGCAATGCCATCCGGGAATGTGAGCTGCGCCAGCTGGCGCGCACCTGCCGTGGTGGCGCAGACGAACTTTACGCGAAGCTCGGCCGTCCGCCCCAGTGCCGCCAATGCGTGGACGAAGCGGAGGACATCATTTCAGAAGAACGACTGGGATCTACCCTGCCGCTGGTAATCCCCGCCAAGGAGAACGCGTACCAGCTAAGCGCCGCCTGACAAAAATACCCTCTGCCGGTTGTTTGATGCACTCTGCGAAGCTAAGAGCTTTGTGGAGCGATAGGAGTTTGTGCCATGAAGGGCGACCGCCAGGTCATCGATTTTCTCAACAAGGCGTTGCTGAACGAGCTGACCGCCATCAACCAGTACTGGCTGCACTATCGCATGCTGGACCACTGGGGCGTCCACAAGTTGGCCGAATACGAGCGGCACGAGTCGATCGATGAAATGAAGCACGCGGACATGCTGTCCGAGCGCATCCTGTTCCTCGATGGCCTACCCAACTTCCAGGCGCTGGGTAAGTTGCGTGTGGGCGAAGGCGTGAAAGAAGTCCTCGAAGCCGATCTTGCGCTTGAGAACGATGCCATTCCGCTGCTCCGCGAAGCGATCGCGCATTGTGAAGCGGTGCGCGACTACATCAGCCGCGAAATCTTTGAGCGCATCCTCGAAAACGAGGAAGAGCATGTGGACTTCCTGGAGAAGCAGTTCGACCTGATCGAGCTGATGGGGATGCCCAATTACATCCAGCTCAATAGCCGCGCTGCGAATGAGAACGAGCCTTCGACCGGGGCCTGATCTTTCGGCTCCGCGAAACAGAAAACGGCCTCGGCGCATATGCTCCGGGGCCGTTTCGCATTCACTTCACGCGATACTTGTCGAACCAGGCCAGGATCGCCGATGCCTTCGCCGCCGATTGCGAAGGCCGCGCGGTCAGCCCGCCGTGGCTGGCGCCCGGCACCTTCACCAGCGCGGTCGGCACACCCTGGATCTGTAGCGCGGCATAATATTGCTCCGCCTCGCTGACCGGCGTGCGGTAGTCTTCCGAGCCCACGACCACCAGCGTCGGCGTCTTGACGTTGCCGACGAGGCTGAGCGGCGAACGCTTCCAGTAGCTCATCGGATCTTCCCATGGCTTCTTGTCGAACCAGTAGCGCGACGTGAACGGCGTTGCATCCATCGTCAGCGCCTCACTGATCCAGTTGATCACCGGCTTTTGCGAGGCTGCCGCCTTGAAGCGATCGGTCTTGCCGACGATCCATGCCGTCAGGACACCGCCGCCCGACCCCCCGGTGACGAACAGGTTGTTGGGATCGGCCACGCCGTCCGCGATCGCTGCATCCACAGCGGCCATCAGATCGTCATAGTCGGTGCCGGGATAGGCCCGATCGATCAGGTTGGCGAAAGCTTCGCCGTAGGACGTGCTGCCACGCGGATTGGTATAAAGCACGGCATAGCCATGCGCGGCATAGAGCTGGGCGTCCGTGGAGAACGTCGGACCATAGGCGGTGTTGGGCCCGCCATGAATTTCCAGGATCAAAGGCGCGCGCTGGCCGGGCGCAAGCCCCGGCGGCGTCACCAACCAGGCATCGATCGCGCTGCCATCGGGAGCGGTCACCGCCAGCTTGCGGACCGGCGCGACCGCCTTGGCGGCCAGCCAACCGGCGTTGAGATGGGTCAGCCGCTTGCCGTCCACCCACAAGTCCGCCGGAGCGTCGGTGCCGCCCGCCGTGTAGGCCACCTTGCCGCCGCTCGAGACGCTGAAATCACCGCCGGTGTAAGGCCGGTCGTAGTGAGAGCCCGGGCTCAGCCCATCCGCCACCATCCGCACCGATCCATCCAGGCCGACGCGGGCCACGCGCTTTCGGCCATGATCGTCGTAGGATACGAACAGTTGTGAATTGCCCGCCCACTCCACGCCGTCGATCGACTGATCCAGCCCAGCTGTCAGCGAACGCGCGCCGCTGCCGTCCGCGTTCATGACGTAGAGCTCGGTATTCTCGTAGCTGCGGTTGACGTCATCAAAGCCCAGATAGGCGATACGCTGACCATCAGGCGATAGCCTCGCGCCGTTGTCAGGCCCGTTGCGCGTCGTCAGCGCGGTGATCGCGCCGCTGCTGACGTCTGCTGCGTAGATTTCGGAGTTGTTGATGTCCTTTTGCCATTCTGGGTGCCGATTGGCGGAAAAGACGATCCTGCGCCCATCCGGGCTCCAGGACAGCGGCCCGCCATCATCGAAATTGCCGAACGTAACCTGTCGCGCCGCTCCGCCTTCGGATGGCACAACGAAAATATGGGTGAAACCCGGCTTGATGTATCCGCCGCCGTCCTCCCGGTAGGAAACCCGATCGATCACCTCCAGCCCGTCGGCCCACTTCGCACCTTCCGGCTTTTCCGGTGGGGCGCCTAGCTTCATCGCCTCGCCCGGAACGCGCATGGTGTAGGCGATCGATCGGCTATCGGGGGACCAGGCGATGCTGCCGGGGCTTTCGGGCAGCCCGGTGACCTTGGCCGTGCGCTGCGTGTCGATCCACATCACGTACAATTGCGCCGGACCATCCCCGTCCGAAGAGACATAGGCTAGCCGCTTCCCATCAGGGGACCATCGCGGCTGTGTGTGTGCGCCCTTGCCGGTGACAAGCGGCGTCTGTCGGCCGCTGGCGATGTCCACCAGCCAGATCGTCGGCACTTCGGCGTCGGTCATGATATCCGCCGTCATCCGAACATAGGCCACGCGCGCACCATCGGGGCTGATCTGGGGATTCGTCGCGCCCGCCAGCCCGAACAGGTCCTTGCCCGAGAACCGACGATCCGGCCCAGCAGCGGGCTGCGAAGCCTCGGCACCTTGCGAAGCGTCACCCTGCGCCAGGGCCGGAGTGAGCGGCAGGACCAGGCAAAGCGCGGCGCTGGCCGCCAGTAGGGAGGAGGAACGGCGCAAATCTGATCTCCGATCGCAAGGGGCGTTATGCAGCGTGCAGCGCCCCCCACACAAAATCCAGTGCCGTGATTCCGGGTCTTTCCACCGCTTGCCTACCGGAACTGAATCGATAGCGCTGGACAGGAGCCGCGGGAACCCTAACCCGGATGCTGCGCTTCCCTCCTCCCGGCACACGCCACAAGGACCATGCATGAAAGACGGCGAGACCCGCAGCTTCCGGTTTGAGGACGGCACGTTCCTCGTCGTCGTCCTCATCGTCACCCTGCTGTTCGGCTGGTTGATCTCTTCCTATTTCGGCGCGATCCTGTGGGGACTGGTGGCCGCGATCCTGTTCGAGCCCGCCACCCAGCGGCTTGCCGAGCGGATGGGCGGGCGCAAAGGGCTGGCCGCGGCGCTTGTGCTGCTGATGATCCTGGCGCTGATCGTGATGCCCGCGCTCCTCCTCGGCTCCAGCCTGGTTCAGGAAGCGGCGACCCTGTACGATCGCATCCGCAGCGGCCAGATCGACATCCCCGGCATGCTCAGCCAGCTGCGCAATGCCCTACCCTCCGGCATCCGGCGCTTCATCGATCGCCAGGGTTTGAGTGACTTCGAATCGGTACGACGCATGCTGGGCAGCGGTGTCGCCAGCGGGCTGCAGGATATCGCATCACGCGCGTTGGTCGTGGGCCAAGGTGCGCTCAGCTTCCTCGCCGCGCTGGGCGTGATGCTGTACCTTACCTTCTTCCTGCTGAAGGATGGCCGCCGCTATGGCAACATGGTCCGCACCGCCCTGCCTTTGCGGTCCGATACGCGCGATCGGCTGATCGACCACTTTGTCGTGGTGGTGCGCGCTACGATGAAGGGCACGGTGGTGGTCGCGGTGGTGCAAGGCGTGCTGGGCGGCGTCATCTTCTGGCTGCTGGGCATCGAAGGCGCACTGCTGTGGGGCACGCTGATGGGCTTCCTGTCGCTGCTTCCTGCCGTGGGGACCGGCATCATCTGGGTGCCGGTGGCGATCTACCTTCTTGTGACTGGCGCCTACGTGAAAGGCGCGATCATGATCTTTTGCGGAGTGTTCATCATCGGGCTGGTGGACAACCTGCTACGCCCGATCCTGGTGGGACGTGATACGCGCATGCCTGACTTCGTAGTGCTGATCGCAACGCTTTCGGGACTGGAACTGTTCGGGTTGACCGGCTTCATCGTCGGCCCGGTGATCGCCGCGCTATTCATCGCGGTATGGAACATGGCGATCGAACAGCGCGCCGCCGCTACTGTGGGCGACACAGTGGAATAAGCCTAAACGCAGGCGCGCAACGACATTGTCCGCTTTGTGACTGCTTGGTGACGAAGTTCTAGCCATCCTGGCATTTCATGCCTAAGGCCGCCGCCGTAATGCGGCTTCCTGAACTTCTCGCCAGCGCTGCGTCGCTTGTCGCCCTTGCCATGACAGTGCCCGCCCATGCGCAGCAAGAGGATGAGCAGCTATGGCTGCAGGCGAACGTCCATGTCCCGCTGGACGATAACACACGCGTCACGCTGGAGCAGATCACCCGTTTCAGCGATCGCATGGATGGCGTGTACACCACTGAGTACGGCGCGTTATTCGGCCAGAAGGTGACCAAGGGGCTGGAGTTCGGCTTCGGATATCGCCACGTCAGCTTCTACAACGGCAACCGCAACCGCGACGAGGATCGCTTTCGCCAGCAGCTCGTGGGCAACTATGGCCGCTTCTCGTTCCGCCTCCGCCTGGATGAGCGCTTCCATCCGGAAGGCGATGAGATCGGCTTTCGGATTCGCCCGCTGGTTCGATACAATCTGCCGGTGAACAAGAAGGGACTGGCGCTGTTCGTCAGCCATGAAAGCTTCTACCTGCCCAACGCCACGCGCTGGGGGCAGAAGCGCGGTTACGAACGGATGCGCAACCTCGTGGGTTTCGTTGTGCCGATCTCAGCGAAGACGAGTGCCGACATCGCCTATCTCAACCAGTACCGCCTGGGGCGGGACGGGGCGCGTGCGCAGATGGACCATGCCCTCAGCGTGCAGCTGACGATCAACCTGGGGGCCAAGCGCAAGCGGGATATCCACCCGGGCGACTGATCGTCACCCAGGCAGCGCTTACCACCAAAGAAGGACCGGTCAGTCCTTCTTGAACGGGTTCTTCGGACTGCGCAGGTTCAAGCGGATGGGCACCGCATCGAAGCCAAGCTCACGCCGGATACCGTTGATCAGATAGCGCTTGTAGCTTTCTGGCAACGAATCGAGCCGCGTACCGAACAGCACGAAACCCGGGGGACGAGTCTTGGCCTGGGTGATGTAGCGCAGCTTGATCCGCTTGCCCCCCGGCGCCGGCGGAGGATTGGCGGTGAGCGCATCGTCGAACCAACGGTTCAACGCAGCGGTCGGCACGCGGCGGCTCCACGCCTCGCGAATCTCGAAGGCCGCCTGGATCAACTCGTCCAGGCCCTTGCCCGTCCGTGCGGACACAGCGAGCAGAGGAACGCCGCGAACTTGCGCCAGCCCCTCGTCCAGTGCACCGCGAATGCCCTGGAACAAGCTGGAGGCGCCTTCGGCCACGTCCCACTTGTTGATCGCGATCATCAGCGCGCGGCCTTCCTCCAGCACCATCGAGGCGATCTTGAGATCCTGGTGCTCCAGCCCGCGCGTGGCATCGAGCAGCAGCACGACGACTTCGGCAAAATCGACGGCATGGCGAGCGTCGGCGACCGAGAGCTTTTCCAGCTTCTCGACCACGTTGGCCTTCTTGCGCATTCCGGCGGTGTCGATCAGCCGCACCGGCCGCACTTCGCCGTTCTTTTGCGTCCATTCCCAATCTATCGCGATGGAATCGCGGGTGATGCCCGCTTCCGGCCCGGTGAGCAGGCGATCCTGGCCCAGCAGCTTGTTGATCAGCGTGGATTTGCCGGCATTGGGACGACCGACGATAGCCAGCTTCAGCGGCCCGCGCAGCAGCGCTTCCTCGTCGAACTCTTCCTCGTCCTCGTCCGGCTGCAGCGGCTCCAGATGGGGCAGCAAGGCTTCGAACAAGTCTCCCATGCCCTCGCCATGTTCGGCGGAGACGGCGACGGGATCGCCCATCCCAAGCGAGTAGGCTTCCAGCACTCCACCCTCGCCCGCGCGGCCTTCCGCCTTGTTCGCCAGCAGGATAACCGGAACCTTCGTGCCACGCAGCCAGCGCGCGATCTCTTCGTCCAGCGGCGTCAGGCCGGCGCGCGCGTCCATCACGAATAGCGCGACTTCGGCGGTTTCCAGCGCTGCTTCCGTCTGCTGGCGCATCCGCCCCGGCAGGCTCTCCGCGTCCTCATCCTCCCAGCCGGCGGTGTCCACGATCTGGAATTTCAGACCCAGCAATTCGGCATCGCCGAAACGCCGATCGCGGGTAACGCCGGGCTGATCGTCGACCAAGGCCAGCTTCTTGCCCACCAAACGGTTGAAGAGCGTGGATTTGCCGACGTTGGGTCGGCCAATGATGATAACTTGAGGGGCGGGCATGATGCATTGCGACGTGGCCGTTTGCACGGGGCTTGGCAAGTCCCGTCCTCCCGATGCATCGCCGCTGATCCGGTCCGGATCATTCCGCGCTGGATATGAGTGCCCGATCAGTCAGAAAAAATAACGCCGAAATGGCGGTGATCGGCCGTTGGTTAATGGGGGCACGATGGCAAAAGAAACCCTTCTGCAAGGCCGGGTTCCGCCAAATACCGGCAAATTCTTGCCGCCATGTTTACCGTGCTCGATTACCACGCGTGTCAGAGCCGTCCTAACCCTCACCTGCGATTAGAACAGCATGAGGGGCAGAAATCTCACATTCCTGGTAACCGCGCTGGTCTTCGGCACCGCGCAGGCAGAAGCCCGCTCTCCGGCATCGTTGCTGGATGCGGTGGGCGGCGGACCGATCGTGCCGATGTCAGGCGTGCTGCAATGCGTGCCATTCGCGCGCGATACCTCGGGCATCAAGCTTTACGGCGATGCCCATACCTGGTGGAAACAGGCCGAGGGCAAGTATGCGCGCGGCATGGCGCCAAGGCCCGGCTCGGTGATGGCGATCCGCCCGCATGGCAATTCGATCTTGGGGCATGTCGCCACCGTGCGGCGCGTGGTCGATGCCCGTACCATCCTGGTCGATCATGCCAACTGGTCCGCACCCGGCAAGATCGAGCGCAACGTCACGGTGGTGGATGTTTCGCCGGAGAACGACTGGAGCCAGGTACGCGTCTGGTATGCCCCGATCCAGGCCTTGGGCGGTGGCCACTGGCCGGTCGCCGGGTTCATCTACAAGGAGAAACCGGGCGACAAGCCGGCCAGGATGCTCGCCAGGCAAGCCCCGGTCATGGCGCGCGCCGCGCCTGCGAAGCCCGGCCTGACGCGCTATGTCCCAACGAAGACTGTGCAAGTGCGGTTCGGTTCGGAACCGATTTTCACTGGTGCAGGGTTTGCGCCCTATGCTCCGTCACGCGCCGTGGCGAAGCGTGCGGCCCCGGCGCGGCTGGCAAAGGCGACGGGTCGCAAGGACCCGATCGGCTTGATTATCGCCAGCGCACGTTAAGCGGCGTCAATCTTTATTGGCGACAGGCGCGTCTTCGCCCAGATCTTCGAACCATGCTTCTACCGGCCCGCTCAGCTTGAGCGTCAGCGGCTGGCCGTGGCGGTCCTTGGTCTTGCCCGCCTGCACGCGGATCCAGCCTTCCGAGATCGAATATTCTTCGACGTTGGTACGCACCGCGCCCTTGAAACGGATGCCGATGCCACGCTGCAGCTTGTCCGCATCAAAGTGCGGGCTGCGCGGATTGATCGCCAGCCGATCGGGCGGCACATCCGGACCGGCGGCCGCGGTCACGGCGGAGTCTTGGGCGGGGGCGGCGTCGGAGGTGTCTTCGCTCATGGCTGCTCGTTTAGAGTCGATTGCCCGCTTGTCAACGCGCGCGACCTTGTCTAATGGCGCGCCTTCCGCAAGGTAGCGGGCGCGTAGCTCAGCGGTAGAGCACACCCTTCACACGGGTGGGGTCACAGGTTCAATCCCTGTCGCGCCCACCAGCCACAACCCGGCTGGTAACCACGCCTTCGGCGCTTCTCCCAACCACTACATTCTGACCGCCCTGACCCACCGTGGTCAGCAAATGGTCAGCACTAAATGCCTTCGCATCGCGGTGGACAGCGATCCACAGATGCGTGAGCGCGCGGGTCACGTTCCGCAGGCGCGTCGGATCGTACTTCGCGTAGATGCGTGTCGTGCGCGCCAGCTTGCCATCGTGGCCGAGCAGCTCGACGATCTCACGCTCGGGCACGCTGTCGTCGGCATAGAGCATGGTCGCGATCGTGTGCCGGATCGTCTTGGGGTAGACGTCTGCCGAGAGACCCAGCGTGCGGCGCATGATTCGCCAGGCCGTCTTGCGGCTGGCGGCGCTCGTTCCCCCTTCTTTGCGCCACTTGCAAAGAACTACTCGCAGTGGCCGGATCGCCGGCAGCACCGCGTTGCGCTTCTTCGTCTGCTTGGCCGCACCTGGCTGCATGTCGATCAGGCCGGTGCGCGGATCGAATTGCTTGGCCGGATCGAACGCCAGTGCCGCCTGGGGTCGCACCGCGGTGGCGAACTGCAAGGCCACCCAGCGGAAGAGGTCTGCGTTGTGGCTGGCGTACCAGCCGATGCGGGCCATCTCGTCGATCGTCAGCACCCGCTCACGTGGCAGCGACTTGTACTGCTCGTCGAGGTCACCGATTCGTGGCGCGTGGGTGATTCGCATGTTGTCAGCGGCATAGTGGACGGCCGCGCGAACATCGTTGATGTTCCGCTGCACGGTGGCGCCCGAGACGCCCTCCTCGCTTTCGTAGTCGAACTGCTCGCCGAACCACGCCAGCTTGAAGGCGTGGGGCCCCATGCGCCACTCGCGGAAGCGCTCGAACAGCGCAGGCGTCAGATCGGTCACCACCGCGGCGTGTCCCGCCTCGTCCTGCAGGAGGAAGGCCAGGAACGTCCGGAGCGAGCGGCTGGCCTGGTCGCTGTTCACGACCTTGGCGCCCTTCTCACGGTAGTAGGTGACCAGGATCGCAGCGACGCCCGCCTCGTCGGGCGCCTGGCGTGTCGTGCGCGCCCTTTCCTCCTCGACGTGCGCGTGCAGCCTTGCCTTCGCTTCGCTCAGTTCGCGCGTGCGAGTGCTTCGATAAACGACTGTCCGTCCACGGGCGGTGGCAATTTGCCAGACCCCCGGGGCTTTACCGTCCCGCCGGAAGTCGAGCCAGTAGTCGCCGACGATATAGGGGCTGGTTTCGCGGGACATAATTCGTTCGATTCGATCCTGGATAGGAACTCAAGGAAGCCGTAGCCGCCGAGCTCATGTAGCTGTTGGGGGGTCAGGTGCACGCCGGTGCCGTTCCGGACGGCGCGGCGCCACTTGTTCGCGATGGTGTGGGCGCTCATAGGTTGATCCCGAACCTCCATGGCTCCAGCCCCTCCTTCCTGAGGGCATCATGCGCGGCGCGGACTTGTCGCTCGGCAGTGCGCAGGCGGATCTTGAGCAGATCCGTGTCCCGATTGACCTTGCCGCTATTCCGGATGAGTGAGACGACAAATTGCCAAGTGGGCCCGTCCTTGTCGCGCAGTGGCGCGTTGACGACGCGCTTGAGGAGAGTGCCATCGAACTCGATGAGCCCCGCCCATTCCGGCACCTCCTCGCGCCTCACCAGTCCGGCTGGCGTCACGTAGTAGAACTGATCGGAATACAGCCGCGCTTCGCGCTGCTTGAAGGCGTGGTCACGTCGGAAATCGGCGCGCGAAATCTTGATCTCGTATGCCACGGCCTTGAATCCGGCCGAGCCGTTCGGGCTGATCGTCCAGAAGTCGCACCGGCGATCGCCACCCGACATCGCGAGCTCGGTTGCGAAGATGGCGTCGCCAGCCCCGGCGACAAGGGCTGCAAGGATGTCGTCAGCGGTCATCGGCGGCTGCCTTCTGGAACCGACACGCTTATGTCGATGTCCATGCCGATGGCCTGCCGCACCGCGTCCGCGATCGTCGACACGTCAATGTGCGCAGCCTGCACCGGCTGGTCGACGACGATCGACGCGGACAAGCTGGGGGTCTCGAACAGCGCGATCGGCAGCTCCAGCTTGAGGTTGATGGCTCGCTCATCCCGACCAAGAGCCGGATAGCCGGCGCTGACGCGCACAGTCGGCCGGCGGCCCGGCGCAGGGCCTCTGCTGACCGTTAGCCAGAAGTCGAGCTGCAGCACTTGGTGCGGCGCGTTTAGCGCACGACCTTCATTTCCAAAGCGCGCGCTCATGCCGCCTCCTGCTCGCCGACCGCGCCGGCTGGTATGAATTCTTCGTTGCGCGACCAGGCGAACATAGTCGGCGCGACGAACGTGTCGGCGTGCCGCACCAGCCATGCATCCAGCATCTCCTGCAATTCCGCGTCCGCCGCCTTGCAGTTGCCGCGCCGGTCGGCGCCGTCGCTTTCGGGGCTGAACAGCTCGTCATCCTCGAAATACTGATCGTCGATCAGGCGAGCGGCGCTGAATCGCAGCGGCGCGATGCCCGCCTCGATGATATGGAAGGCATCCCCGTCAAAGTCCTCGCGACCCGCAAAGATCGCCTGTTCGCGTGTGTCGTGCGGGCCTGACGTGTAGACCTCGCCATCACGGCTGGCCCACCATGTGCCTTTAAGATCCTTGGTCACGCTGCTTCTCCGAAGATCGATAGCTGGGCGTTGCCGGACGTGTCGTCAGACGCCGAGCAGAGCGCTGAGAGAAAGGAAGGCATGAGCAGCCACCAGCGGGTCCACGCCATTTCCTGTCGCTCGAAGCCGCTCAACCCGGTGGGCCATCGCATCAACGCCTCGACGAAGATGGGATTGAGCTTCCTCTTCGCTGAGGGCTGGTTGGAGTTCGGGGAATCGGTCGAGGACGTCGATCCAGCGGCCAGTGTCGGCAGGTCCGGGGATGAATGCGGGAGGAAGACGTGCTCCACGAAGTTCGGAAGCTGATCGAGGTGCAGCGAGCCGCTGCTGACCTGCAGATGCTCCGGTGAGTTCGTGCCCTTGTGGTCCCGGGCTGCCGGCGCTGGCCACTGAA
>NZ_CAXYKL010000136.1:0-37388 GCF_964277725.1 uncultured Novosphingobium sp.
CAAGACTTCGACCCGCCGGCACTAGCGCCGGAAATGGGGCCAGCGGGCTTTTGCGAGCTTTTCCCGTCGGTCGTCTTGCACCTTGAAAGCCGAGCGTGTGGTCCTGCTTTCACATTCCCCCACTCGCCGGTCGCACGATGGAATGCCGAGCCAAGCCTGTTGCGCCAGGCCAGCGCCGGCCGCAACGTCCGCCGTCTGCTCGATATCCCCAGGCGTTATCTCGCGCTCGCCAGCGGGTGCGAACGCGTGCCTGGCGGCCTCAGCCTCAGCCGGTCACCGTCAGGCGCGGCGGGGCGAGATCGTCGCGCGTGACTCGCTTCTCCACGCTGCGGACGCAGTTCTTGCCCGCTTTCTTCGCCTCGTACAGCGCGGTGTCGGCCATGGGCACCACATCGCTCGCGCTGGTCGATGTTTCGGGCACGGTGGCGACGCCGAACGATGCGCTGATCGACGTATCGTGCGCTTCGGAAAGCCCCTCGATTCGGGCGCGCAATAGTTCGGCCTTCATCATGGCATCGTCCAGCCCGCAGTTGGGCAGGATGACCATCAGTTCCTCGCCACCGTACCGCGCCACGACGTCGGAAGGTCGCAGCGCGGAAACGAGCTGGGCCGCCACATCGCGCAACACGCTGTCACCCTTGGCGTGGCCGTTCTCGTCGTTGAGGTGCTTGAAGTTGTCCAGGTCGATCATGATGACCGAGGTCGCGCCGCCAGAGCGTTCGGCCAAGCTGATATAGCGTTCCAGCGCGTCTTCCATGTAGCGCCGGTTGTAGAGCCCGGTCAGCGGATCGCGCAGCGATTGCGTGCGCAGCTTGTCTCGCAAGGCGATGTTGGAGATCGCGAGCGACATCGAATCCGACAAGGCGCGCGCGATACGGCGCACGTCCATCAGTCGGGACATCGCCTGCTCGCCATCATAGGACAGGATCAGCAGGCCATGCACTTGCCCCCGCGCCATCATCGGCACTTCCACCGTGGCGGCCGAGCCCATGGCATGCATGCAGCACAGCGTGTTGGTGCCGGGATCATTGATATGCGGTTTGCCGCGCTTCAGCGCCCAGCACTGGCTGGGCAGCAACGTTGCACCGGGGCGGAAGGATTCGTTGCCGTTCCAGGACTTCGCCAAGTCCAGCCGATCGCGCGAGTTATTGAACACATAGAGCGCGCCGCCATATTCCGGCAGCAGGCGTTCGGATGTGGCCATCAGGATCGAGCCAGCATCGTCGTGATCCTCCGCCGCCTGAAGCATGTCGGTCATCGCGAACAGCTCTTCGATCTGATGCTTGGTGGCGGCGGCCTTGTCATAGCTGGCCTGCTGTTGCCGCACTTGCCGCGCGGCGCGCCAGCACAATGCGATCGACCCCATCATGAACAATATCGAGGCGACTAACGTGATGCGCGCGGCGGCCTGCGCATCCTCCAACGGACCGAATCCGGCGTAGGCCGTGACCGTCGCGATCAACGCTTGCAGCCCGGTGATGCCAACGCCCAACACGATCGTCGGCTTCATTTTGGCCGTTATAGATGCATTTTGAGGCAAAAGCCGCTGTCCTCTTCCCTCGCAAGCGACATGATAGGGCCAAAACCCTAACGATGCGTGAGCAGCGAGCGGTCAGCAGACAAGATGCCGCAACAAGTATTTGGCAAATGTAACTTTAATGGCAAAAACAGTACCGCGCGGCGCTGTATTACTTTCCATCTATGGCGAGAATTTGAAATCGACGCGGGATGAAAGCGTCGTTGCTGAATACATGAGGGGGCCTTCTTGAGGCGCGCGGCTTGCAGCCAAATGGCCGCACGGTGGTTCTAACTTGCGACAAACACGGTGGGTTCGCCGCCCCCCTGGGAGGAGAAGACGAACGTGCGTGCAATTGCCTGGATGATCCCGCTGGCCCTGATCTCGCTGCCTGGCTGCAATGACAGGGGGGCGGACAAGGGGAATGCGCAACAGCAGCCCGGTGCCACCAAGAGTGCGGCCACCCCCGCCAGCGGCGCTGACGCCATGGCCTCGCAGGATCCGGGGCCGGGCCAGGCGGTGCGGCCCGCCGTTGCCGATACCGAGCAGCGCCCGATAATGCAGATGCAGGTGGTGCTGGACCGGCTCGGCTTCTCGCCCGGGGTGATCGACGGGAAGGAGGGGCTGTCGCTTGGCAATGCGCTGGGCGGCTTCCAAAAGGCGAACAACCTGCCGCAGACCGGCAAGCCCGATCAGGCGACCACGCAGATGCTGTCGCGCTGGTCGAATATCCCAGCCACCCGGGTCGTGACCATTCCTGAGGATTTCGCGAGGGGTCCCTTCGCGCCGGTGCCCAAGGAGCCGGCCGATCAGGCCAAGATGCCGCAACTGGGTTACGCCAGCCTGGATGAGAAGCTGGCCGAGCGTTTCCACACCACGATCGAGACGCTTCACATGCTGAACCCGGGTGGCGCCCCGGCAGGAGCGCAGGCTGCGCCGGTTGCCGCCGCGCAGCCGGCACCCGCTCCTTCGCCGAACGCGTCATCAGCACCGGGCACTCCGCCCCCGCCGATGTTCCGCGCCGGGCAGCAGATTCGCGTTCCCAATACCGGTGCCGACGCGCTCGATCCGGCGGGTATCGATGACCAGACCTGGCTCGGAACGCTGCGCGACCTGGGAGTCGGCAGCAGCCAGCCCAAGGTCGATAAGGTGGTGGTGAGCAAGTCGAAGGGCACGCTCAGCGCCTATGACGGAGACAAGCTGGTGGCCGTGTTCACGGTCACCACCGGGTCCAGCCACGATCCGCTGCCGATCGGCAAATGGGAGGTGAAGGGCGTCGCCCACAATCCGCCGTTCCACTACAACCCGGACTTGTTTTGGGATGCGGACTCGAAGGAGGAAAAGCAGAAGCTGCCGCCGGGGCCGAACGGTCCGGTCGGCGTGGTCTGGATCGACTTGTCGAAGCCTCACTACGGTATCCACGGCACGCCTGAGCCCCAGACGATCGGCCGGGCCCAAAGCCATGGCTGCGTACGCTTGACCAACTGGGATGCGGCGCGCTTGGCGCAGATGGTCCATTCGGGGACCGTTGCCTTGTTCGAGAAGTAAAATGCAAGTCGGCTGGCCGGGATTGAGCCGCGCGATCGCGGCCAGCATCGTGCTGACCTCGATCTTCTGGATCGCCCTGGGCGTTTGGCTGTACCGCAATCACCTTGCCGCGGATCGCAGCTTGCGCGGCGCTGCTGTCGAAGCCGCCAGCACGGCGGCCACGGTCAGCGGCGTCGTGGGAGCTTTGAGCGGAAGCGCGTCGCAAAGCCGTGACAGAGGCGCAAGATCGCTACCGCCCACGGTGATGCCCAGCGGACTGGCGATTCCGGTGGCGGGGGTCACGCCCGCTCAACTGGCGGATACGTTCTCGCAAGGCCGGGCGGAAGGCGCACGCCATCACGATGCGATCGATATCCTAGCGGCGGAGGGCACAGCGGTGCAGGCCGCCGCGCCCGGGCGGGTGGAAAAGCTGTTCTATTCGGCCGATGGCGGCAACACGATCTATGTCCGCTCTGCCGACCGGCGGCTGATCTATTACTACGCGCATCTGCTGGCCTACGACCCCTCTCTGCGCGAGGGAGAGATGGTGCGGCAGGGGCAGTCATTGGGGCAGGTGGGGCATACCGGCAATGCCGACGCCGCGGCCCCGCACTTGCACTTCGCGATCTGGAACGTCGACCCGGCGGGCGACTGGTCGCAACAGGGGGTGGCGCTCAATCCGTTCCCGCTGCTGCATGACGGTGCGGGGCGGCGGTAGGGAGCGAAGCCGAGAAACGGCCGCACCACCCTGCCGGTGACGCCCTGACCGTTAGGGCACCGCGGCCTCCGAATCTTCACGCGCAACCGCAGGGGCAGCGGGAGGGGCCGGAGGCGCGGCCACGCGCTTGATGCTGATGATGCGCACCGGCGGATCGAGCATCTGGCCTTTCATCACCCCTACGCCCTTGGTGACGGAGCGGGGCATGCCGAAGATCTTTTCCACCACGTCCATCCCGCCGACGACATGCCCGAACGCCGCAAATCCGGCCTTGGCGTCAGCATCCGAAGCATCGGGCTTGGCGTCCAGGCCCGGCTGGTCGGACAGCATGATCGAAAAGTCGCCCGTGGCCGTTCCCGGCGCGAAACGAGCCATAGAGATCGTGCCGCGCTTATGGAGGATGCCCGTCTGGCTGGTGGGCTCATGCGCGACCGGCTTCAGGATACGCTTGGGATCGTTCTGGGTGCCGCCCTGGATCAGCCCGTTGGGCGGCGTCCCCCATTCCAGATGCATCGCGCGATAGAACGCGGTGCCATCGAACCGCTTGCCGTCCACGTACTTCAGGAAGTTGCCCGTCGTCAGCGGCGCGTGCGCGGCGTCCAGGTCGAGGGTGATGGTTCCGGCGCTGGTCTGGACCGCGACGTAGACGTCAGCGGGCGGTGAGCCTTGCGACGCGGGGGATGCCGCCGCCAATAGCATCAGGATGGGTGCAGAAAACGCGAATCGCTTGATCATGCAGCGATCTTGCCTGCGCGGCGCGCGACTGGGAACAGCCCAATCGCAGCGCCAGCGCTGACTTTTTTTGATTAGCGGACCCGTGGGCCGCCGAACGGCATCGGCGGGGGAGGACGGCGCGCACCACGTGGCAGCTGTGCCTGATAGGCCCGGCCGCAATGCTCTACGCAATAGGGGAAGCCGGGGTTCACCTTGTCACCGCAGAAGTGGAAATCCGGCTCGCCCGGGTGACCCATCGGCCAGCGGCAGATGCGATCGTTCAGGTCCAGCAGACTGGTCTTGTCCGCGATCTCGGCGCTGGGCTTGGCCGGGATCAAGCGACGCGGCGGTGCGGGCGGGATCGGCTGCTGCTGATCGCCCGGACCCTGGCGCAGGAAGCCGCCCGGGCCGACCGAGACGATGCGTGTCTGCGGCTTGGGGGCCACTTCCGGATCGGCATTTTCCGTCGTCGCGGCCGCGCTGGGCGTAGGCGACGGGCTGGCGATCGGTGCCGGGCGCTCCGCCGCGATCGGTGCCGGTGCCGCCGGTGCAGCGGGAGCCGTTTCGGTTTCGAACGGGGGCGCCTCGTCACGCGGGCGCTTGGCTGCGGAGACGGGAGCGGGCGCGGGGCGCGCCGGCTTCTCGTTCGGCTTCACCGGAGAAGGGCGGGCCTTCAGGCTGAGGCGGTGGGCCTTTCCGATCACCGCGTTGCGGCTGACGCCACCCAGTTCATCGGCGATCTGGCTGGCGGTGGCGCCGCCCTCCCACATCTTCCTCAGCTTCTCGATCCGCTCGTCCGTCCAGCTCATCTGCATTCCATTCGTTCTGGCCCCGGTGGGTGCCGTACACTCTGCCCAGGCACAGTGGTGCCCAACTCAGTCGTCGCCATCGTGCCTGCGGGGCTTGCCTGCGGAGCGGTCAGCCGATAGGCGCGGGACCATGGCCGATCAACCCTCTTCGGCGGACCTCATTTCGCCCGCCGCCATTCCGCAACCCCGGTCGTTTCCGGCCCGCACGTTTCCGGCTATGGGTGAGCCCGTGATCCACCAGGTCAACTGGGTAGGGCTCAAGACCCTTTATATGAAGGAAGTGCGCCGGTTCTTCAAGGTGCAGACCCAGACGATCTGGGCCCCCGCCATCACGACGATGTTGTTCCTGGTGATCTTCACCGTCGCACTGGGGCGGGGCGGCAAGGAAGTGCTGGGCGTGAATTTCGCCACCTTCGTCGCGCCGGGCCTCATCGTGATGGGGATGATGCAGAATGCCTTCGCCAACGCCAGCTTCTCGTTCCTGGCGGGCAAGATCCAGGGCACGATCATCGATTTTCTGATGCCCCCGCTGACCGAGGGCGAACTGATGCTGGCGATGACGGCGGCGGCGATGACCCGCGCTTTGCTGGTCGGCTTGGCGCTGACCGGCGGGATGCTTCTGTGGCCGCAGGTTCATCTGCACGTTGCGCACCCCTGGGCCGTCATCTGGTTCGCGCTGATGGGGTCGGGGTTCCTGGCGCTGCTGGGGTTGCTCTCTTCCGTCTGGGCGGAAAAGTTCGACCATAACGCCGCCATCACCAACTTTGTGATAGCACCGCTGTCGCTGCTATCGGGCACGTTCTACGTAATTGATAACCTGGCGCCCGCGTTTCAAACGGTCAGCCGCTTCAACCCGTTCTTCTATGTGATCTCAGGCTTCCGCTTCGGCTTCCTAGGGCGCAGCGACATCGGCGATACCAATATGGCGGTGCTGCATTCCGCCATCGGCCTGGGTGTGCTAAACGCCGTGCTATGCCTGACCACCTATCTGGTGCTGCGCTCGGGCTGGAAGCTGAAGAGCTGAGCCTCCAGCCCGTCTCAGTCAATCTCACGGCTAACCTATCTCAGTGCGCCATGCCCCGCCGGATCTGATAGTGCCCGTCCGCGAAATCGTCGAAAATCTGCGTGATGGAGGGATGGTCCACCGGCCCGCCATCGCCGTCCTCTAGCAGGTTTTGCTGGCTGACATAGGCCACGTAGCTGGAATCGTCGCTCTCGGCCAAAAGGTGATAGAACGGCTGCTCGCGCAGCGGCCGCAGCTCTGCCGGGATGGATTCGTACCACTCCTCGCTGTTGGCGAAGACGGGATCGATATCGAAGACCACGCCGCGAAAATCGTGAGACTTGTGCCGCACGATATCGCCGATGGCGAAGCGGGCCCGCGCCTTGCGCGGCGCTTCGATGATGCGGCCAGCCTGGGGGGAAAAGAAAGAAGCACGGTTCATGCATGAAGATATAGGCCCGCCTCCGGGGCCAAACAAGCGAGGGACCAGCGCTCTTCCCCCGCGATCGTGATAAAGGGCTTGGCAAGCGGCCAACCTTGAGCTAACCGCGCCCCTCGCTCGACCAGCGGGACACCCCGCACAGCGCAAGACCTCTGCGGAGAGGTGGCAGAGTGGTCGAATGCGCCGCACTCGAAATGCGGTGTACGGGAGACCGTACCGTGGGTTCGAATCCCACCCTCTCCGCCAGGGCTCGCTTTTCGGCGGTCCCTCATGAACTCTCGCGAATGCTAAGAGATTAGGATTTCTGCGGTTACGCGCAGGCTTATCGTTCACTGGCGTTCGCCACAGATCGTGGAAAGCCGTGCAAACTTTGCGCCCAAATTTATGGCTGGCCGGACTGCTGATCGCCTGCTAACAGCCGAAATCATGCCCTCGCACGCGCGTAACAAACTTTCAGATCGGCGGGTTCAGGCGGAGAAGCAGCCAGGCCTCTATGGCGACGGAGGCGGTCTCTACCTGCGCATCCGCCCGACCGGCCGATCATGGATATTCATCGGCACGCTCAAGCCCAAGGGCGAATTTAGGATCAAGAAGACAGGCCCCGGCAAGCGAATCGAGATGGGGCTTGGTTCGGCGCTGGACGTGCCCCTCGCGAAAGCTCGGCAGCGTGCCGCCGAAATCCGAGAGATGCTGTTGGAAGGAATAAACCCTCGCGTCGAACGGCAGAAGAGCAAGGAAAAGGCGAAGCCGGCCAACGACAAGCCCGTCGTAACATTCGGTGCATTTGCGATGGAACTGCTCGACAGCATTGAGGACGGTTTCAAGAACCCCAAGCACCGGGCGCAATGGCGTAGCACGCTAATGACCCACGCCAAGCCGCTCCTCGAGGTGCCGATTGCCGAAGTGAACACCGAGCAGATCGTCGCGGTTCTAGAGCCGATCTGGCTGACCAAGCGTGAAACTGCTTCCAGGTTGCGCGGCCGCATCGAGCGTGTGCTTGACGCCGCCAGGGTCAAAGGACTGCGCGAGGGTGAAAACCCCGCTCGTGGTCGTGGTCACCTGGAGCTGTTGCTGCCCAAGAGCACCAAGACCGTGCGGCACCATCCGGCCTTGCCGTACAAGCAAGTCGCCGACTTTGTCGCCAGCCTGCGTCAGCGTGCCGGAATGGCGGCTCGGGCGCTTGAGTTTACGATCCTAACGGCTGCACGCTCCGGTGAGACGCGCGGCATGACGTGGGCGGAGGTCAACCTGGACGAGAAGCTTTGGACCATCCCTGCGTCACGGATGAAGGCTGGCGCGGAACACCAAGTGCCGCTGAGCGACAAGGCGATCTCGATCCTAACAGCCTTGAAGAACGATGAAATTGAGCCGCACCATTTCGTGTTTCCGGCGCAGCGGAGCGGCTCGCTCTCCGATATGACTCTCTCGGCAGTGCTGAAGCGAATGGAGCATGCTGACATCACCGTTCACGGGTTCCGGTCCACTTTCCGCGATTGGGCTGGCGAAGAGACCTCGTTCGAGCGCGAAGTGACCGAAATGGCACTGGCCCACACTGTCGCGTCCTCGGTAGAACGCGCCTATCGCCGTGGGCGAGCGCTCGAGAAGCGTCGCGAGCTCATGACGGCGTGGGCTGAGTATTGCTTCCCTGAAAGCAGCGCGATTAGGGATAGCGAATCGCCTAAGTCATAATCCTGAAGTAAGATGGCGGGATATGTACTCATCGCACTTGTCAATGTGCAGAAATCTGTCAGTTTTGACGAAAAGCGTTATTTACGTTAAAACTGATGCTGCGCAGCCTCTACTCCGATTGAATGAGCTAGGGCTCAAGCGCAATCCACAAAGAGCGTCGAGTGGGGTGCCGGATAGTATCCGGTCGAGAGAGTGCAGGGTCAGTGTGTCGGCAGTTCGGTGCACCCAGCCAGCACTCATTGCTAGATCGGTTTCGCGCCGATGGAGGCCCTTCTCGGCCTCCGACACGCGAAGGATACGAACTTGGACCACGAACACCGCACGGCTGCCGCAAAGCTCAACGACGGGCAATTGGCTGGCCGCATCATCCGCAACCTTGGCCAGATTGAAGCTGACTTCTTCCACAGCGCCTGGCCGCTGAGTGAGCGGCTGATGCACGAAGCCTTCCTCGCCATCAGCAAGGTGGCCCAGGCACCGTGGGAGTGTAGCGAAGTCGAATGGTCGACGCGGATCGTCTGCCCTGAGTGGAAAATGACCAAGGGTGTCGGCACCGGCGACATGTGGCTGGAGCTTGGCGAGCTGTCATCGGACCCAGATGGCTACGAACATTCTTGGCTCGCTGCAGCGCTCAAGGCTGCTCCGACTCAGCTTTGCATCGCCGTCAAGTTTCGCCGGGGTCTGCAAGACTTTGCCGAAGGACTTCTGCAGGACGACAAGGCAATTGCAGGGTTGAAGAAGGCTGGGTTCAAGCGAGACGACGACCAAGGAGTCTTGTACATGCCGTTCGACATCCCCGCCGAGATCATGGCGGCAGGCTTTGAACAAAACGACCTGAGCAAGGCGATCCAGCCGATCGGCAAGGCAGCGGCACTGGCGCTGGCTGCGAAGCCTGAACTCGACAAGCTGCTCGAAGAGGTTCGGACCGCCGCCAAGCGAAAGTAATCGCTCGCACCAGGCTGGTCGACCCGGGCCTGGTTTCAGCTCCCTTCCGCATTGCTCGCTTCCGTCGTGCGCCACGGCGTCGGAGGCGAGCGCCAAGGATACCCACCATGACAGATACAACCGACATGTCTCGGGCGGTGACAATCGCCCGCTTGAATGATCAACTTCGTCAGACCGGAACCGGCGGCTGCATCGTCATCACCGACGCGCTGCGCAAGGTGTCGAACTTTAACGCCAGTGCCCTTGCCGCAGCGCTCGCCAGGTATGACGGCTTCGACGCCGACAACGATCCACACGGTGAGCGGGACTTCGGCGACCTGACGCTGTTCGGCGAGGACCTGCTTTTCAAGGTCGACTACTACGACAAGGACCTTACCTTTGGCTCGGACGACCCCGCCAACCCCGATGTGACCCAGCGCGTGCTCACTGTCATGCTGGCAAGAGATTGGTGAAGGATCGCGCACGATGAACTACATTCGCGTGGCGCAAGCCCTTGATCGCCAGCCGTCAACACAGCATACGAGATTCACCTGCGGTCAGTCCCGCAGGGGAGGCTTCAGAACCTCAAACTGCAGACGCTGGTCGAGATTCCTCGGCCGGGTGGCCGTCGCGCATGTCCAGGGCTCGCCTAAAGGCGGCGGCGCCCTGGGTCTGCTCAGGGTTCTGAACGCCCGGCTTCGGTCGGGTGCCTCCACGAACGATGGGGGCGTACGCTGATGGCCGGGGATGATATCGTAGACGCCGAGTGGGAAGAGGTGCCCGACAATCGCGGCGCTCTTCACGTTTCAAGATCGGCGACTGGGCAGCCGTCAAAGCAGGCCTCACCGTGTCAGGCGGGGGAAGCGATCGATCGATCGCCATGGCTCAGCCTAGAGTTCTGGCGCAGCCTGCCTTGGCGCAACGCGGTCTTCTTCATCGCTGGTCTGCTTGTGCTCGCCGGAGTTTGGCCATCGACCAATGGCGACAACTCAGCCTCAGCTCCTAGGCAAGAACAGTCGGCGACCGCACCTGCGGAAGAAGGCGCCCAGCAGATGCTTAACGACTGGTCGCAGGCGGTCATGGGCAAGCCTTCCACCATCGGCTTTACGCTGATCGACGGAAAGGGGAAGCCAGGTGAGTTCTGCAGCTCGTCCTTGGGCACCTCCATGATGAACTTCGGCGGGCGCACGCTCCCGCCTGAGCACGCCGACATGTACACCTACTTCAGCTGGTTGCCAGACAAGAGTGACACTGGGATCGTCGGCTTCTTCACGTTCGATCCCGCATCGGGCGAGTTGCTCGGCCACGACCTGATTAAAGGCGATGTGGCTACCGATCGTCACGTCGAAATCTCGAACCGCACGATGAAGGTGCAGGCGGACGGCTCGGGCAAAGTCACGATCGACGGCACCCGTTATCATGTGTGCGTGCTGTGATGCGCGGTTCAGCTCACGGAGCACGGCCGTTCGCCACATCTGCCCTGTGCGGCCTGCTGGCTTTCGCCCTCACCAACTGCAGCCCGCAGGCGGGTGGGAGCGAAGACCAGACGCGCAACTCTTCGCCCCCCGCGCTCGCCGCCTGTCAACGCGCTGACGTCCAGGAAGTCGTCGGCAAGGAAACGCGGGGCAAGCTGTTCAAGGCTGCCTTGCCTCAATACATGATGCAGGAGTTTTTGGGCGCCGATCCGAACCGGATCGTTGCAGCCTTCGACCAGGCCAAGGTGACGATCGATCATGTCGCGGTCGATAATCCGGGGGCGCTGGGTGAACCGCCGTACCAGCAGATTGTTTGTACGGGGCATATCCAGATCGACATGAGCAATGCGACCGCCGGTCAGGATATCCTCGGCATCGACGGCCTACGTTGGGTAATCAACATCAGCGGCCAGCCGAGCGATCCAGCGACGGACGCCTTCACCGTGGATGTCGATGACATGAGCATCGGCCGTGGCGTGACCTACAATGGGCGCTCGCCCGTCCAGCCGCAGCCGCAAGAGCAAGCGGATCAGAACGCTCCCGACGCCGGTGGCGTCGATCAGGCCGACGGTAACACCGCTGCCGATGACGCAGCACGGGCGGCCGATGAGGCGGAAGCAGCAGTGGCACAAGCGGAAGCGGAGATGAAGTCAGCGCCGCAAGCGCCCACGCAGCAACGCGGCGCCAACAATCAACCGAGTGAGGAGGACCTATATGCCCCGCACTGAACTGAGTCGTGCGCGCCTGTCCAAGACTTGGCTGCTCAGAGCGGCAGTTCCAATTGCGTTGGCGGCGAGCAGCACAGCGGCCTACGCCGATCAGGCCTTTGACATGTGCCTCGATGCGCGCATCCGGCAAGCCGCTGCTGAGACAATCGGTAAGTGGGCGCAAAACTACCCGTTCGTTAGAGTGCTGATCGGCAACGATGCCCGGTTTGGCAGCGTGTCGGAACCGACTGTCCAGCAACGCGGCGAAGACAATGTCGTATGCCTCGCGTCCTTCTCGCTGGTGAAGCCATCGCAGACCGGGAGCGCATACCGGGTATCGATTGACCACTTCGCCCATAGGGTGACGCAGGAGAGTGACGGGCTGACCGTCTCCCTCGCCGACCTGCCGCCTAACCTGGACGGTACCGGCCTCACCATGAACGACCTGATCGCTCGCTTCAGCATCGACGGGAAGCCGTACGCCGACGTGCTGCGGGCGAATCAGCAACGCATCCAGGAGCGCAGGCGATGAGCGAGCTTACTATCATAGGTCGTGAGCCGAACACCGACAGTGGGCAGAGCGCAGGCCGAGCAGATGAGCCGCAGAGGCCACAGGTCGTTTTCCCGTTCAAGGTCGCCTTCGTGGCGGCCTTCTGCGCTCTCCTCATGACAATCCTGCCCTGACTTCGAAAGAGATATCGATGATGGAATGCGTATACCGTGCGATCTGGGCCTTGCGTGGTCGGCTTCCTGCGACAAAGTCAGTGTGGACCACCATGGCCATCTACGGCGTCCTGCTTGTTCCCATCGGTGCTGCGGGTCAGAAAGTTGGCGATTGGATGAGCCGCGTCAACGAGCGTGATGGACTATGGGTCTGGTTTGTCGTCGGCGCGGTGTACTGGCACGCGAAATGGTGGGGTGCGAAAGAGCGGAGCAACCACTCGAGTTGAGTAGGGCACCACGCGTTGTGCCCTCACCCTCCATGATGCTACCGTAGCCACCGTGTGAGGTCGAGAAAGAACGGCGCGAGATGCAGCTCGGAGTGGATGAGTGGGAAGATGAAGATGACTTTGTCCCCGCGCATTGGATGAGGTTAAGCCAAGCTCTGGATGCGATGGCTGCACCTAACCATGTTGAGTATGTTGCAGCAGAACGTAGCCTGCTTGAGTTCATCGCCGATGCACGAGTCAGTTTGCGATCTCTGCAGTTTTTCCAAGAGGCGGACGTTGGCGGCATTACGCTACGTGACCTTAAACCGCTTCGGATTCATACAGGTCAAGTTGAGCCTCGCGGCATCAGACGCACTGCGCGCTGTGCTCAAGAGCCGATGGCCCTCCCTAAATCGTTCTTTCGCCGCGCTGAGCGGTGGAGGATTGATCCTGATCGGGTGGATTGGAAGGCGGGAACGCTTGTAGCGACGCGGCCGACGATGATGCGGGTCGAGTGTGAGGGCAACGAGGCGCAGCCGCTAACCCGCCTAGTTGCAACGGGTGTATGCATTAACAAAGTAGATCTTGAAGCGATTATGGTCGGTGACTCTGATAATAATCAGATAACAGCTTTGAATAGAGACGGTGCCAGTTCACCTCCTCAGAAGGATCCTAGTCCTGCGGGACGAAAGAGGGGTGACGATTGGAATTATTGGATTGCTGAAGTGGTATGGCACCTTCATGAATGTGGATTTGACTCCTCAGTGACTCGAGCCGCATTTGCCGAGATTATCACCCATAAATTACTTAAGCAGCATTTACCCACGCCTAGCGAGGATAAAGTTAAAAAAGCCATTTCAGCAATCTACAGGCGTTGGGAGCAAGAGGAGAGCAAACGCGACGCGTAGCCTGAATTTTTCCCATTTTTCCCATTGATCTTGGCGCAGGTCGCCCAAGTGCGCTCATAGACGACTCCGCCCGCTGACGGTCGTATCAGCGGGAAGCTGCCAACCTAGGCACAAAGGAGAACGTCATGAACTTCGATACCCTACTCGCCGAGCGGAAGGCCGAACGCGTCTTGCCCAGCGAGCCCTTGCTCGTTGACACCAAGACCACGCGCGCCTTGCTCTGCATCGGATCCACCACGTTGTTCCAGTACCTGCGCGAAGGCGTGTTGGAACGCCGCAAGGCTGGCCGCAAGACGCTGGTCACTCTCGCATCCATCAAGGCTTTCGCCGAAGGCTAAGCGCATCTTGGCACCAGCACACGCGATCACTCTCAGGAGAATCTGATCGTGTAGTGCGAGAGCGTGAGCGGAAGAACCGCTGACGCTCTACGTATAGTTCACTTCAACACATGCGCAAACGGCAAGATATCCCCTCAGGGCACTTACACGCCCTGGGAACGCCTCTTTGCGCCTACTGAAGGCAAATTTCTCATGAGCAAAATTACTTCTGGTCTGGGCAGCTTGAAGAGCAGCCTCAACGCCAAAGGCCGCATCAAGCGCAAGGGCCCTGGTAAAGGCATTGGCAAGGGTAGCGGTAAGGGCTCTGGCAAGGGTGCCAGCCACTATGCCCGTATGAAGCGCATCAAAGCCAAGCAGAGCAAGGCCCCCAAGGTCACCAAGGACATTCGCGTCATCGATAATACGCCTGTCGATTCCATTTTCGCGGGCGTGCATATCGACCCTCCCAAGGTCGACGATGCCAACGACTTCGACATCGATGACGAAGGCCCGATTGATCTTGGTTCTACGACGTCCGAGAAGACGTGGGACGTTGAGCACAGCAATGACGAGGAAGTGCCTGAAGACGATCGCGACGACAGCAGCCAAGTCTGGATCAACGACGACCTCGACGAACCGGATGATGATCTCGATCTCGACGATCTGAGCGATCTCGAGGAATCGGATGACCTGGACGATTTCGATCTGGATGCGCCCCCGCCCGACAAGACGTCGTTGATCTATCGCTTGCGAGAGGCAGAACGCGAGAAGAACAAGAAGCTGACCGGTTCTTCTAGCGGCAAGAGCAAGAAGCCGAACCGCTCGAAGGGCGGCAAGGGCAAGAAGTTCGATCGTTCGAAGCTGCCTGAGGGCATCGTCACGCTGCCGATGCTCGACACCATCCCTGAGATCGTAGCCTGGCAGACCGAGACCTTCGATGCCTTCGAGGCCAAGTGCTTGCGTGCCACGGCGCGCAAGAAGGCCTTGGACCCGTACCGTCCGGCGCTGAACGCCATCATCGCAGGCGAGGTATTCACGTCGACGCCAATGCTCACCATGCGCGTCGTCCTTGATCTTGGCCGTCAGCACCTCCAGACGGGGATGTTGCGTGCGGTGGAGGGGGACAGCGCACTCCGCATCTACCTCATCACCATTATCGCCGGCCAAGGCCTGACTTCGCACGCCAAGACCGACATTGATCTGGGTGGGAGCTTGGCGCGTGAGCAGGCCTTCCTGCGCGACGTGTCCCGCGACTACTTCGCCGTGCATGAACTGGCGATCTTCAATAGCCACGGTCACCCCGATGGCGGGCAGATGCTGCAGCGCCACACCCACGCCGTGGTGCTGTTGCGCGAAGGTGATCCCGATCCGCAGGTAGCAATTGCCAAGCACCTGAAGCACTTCGAGCCCAACTTCACCGACATTCCCATCTTCGACGTGCGTCCGGTGGACACGGACGACATTAACCTCGCACGTGTGGCCGCCTACATGTGCAAGGCGCCAGACCGCTGCAAAAGCTGGCGCGAGGGCAAGGACGGCAAGCGCGGCTTCATCAACGACAATGAGTCTGGTGATCGTCCATCCCGCTACCTGCGCATGGCGATGATCCGCTCGATGCTCAGCCTGGAGGACGCCACCTTCGCCGGCGGCTTCGGGGCCCAGATCCGCACGGGCCTCATCAACACCGCCCGTGCGCAGTGTGCCGCCGAAGCACCGGCGGCCTCGCGACTGCTGCACCCGGATGCGATCGGCTCGTTCTGGACCGACGTGATGCGCGCGCTCAACCGCAAGAGCTGGAACCTGCCGGTGATCCGCACCCGCAAGTAAGCGCGTTCGCAAGGGGGCGGACGGCAGCGTCCGCCCCTCAAGGCTGCGACAAGAGGCCAGAACCTCAGCCCGGCGGCGGGCAGCGTGAGCTTCAAGCCCGCGCGGCCGCACGTCAATGCGGGCACGGCCACACTCCGATGCACGAAGCCTCGGCAGGCTAGTGCAAGCCACTTCACATCGACATGCACAAGGAATTCGAGATGTCCTTTTCCTCACCAATCGAATGGACGAATGCCACGTGGAACCCCGTTGCAGGCTGCACGGCGATTTCGGCTGGATGTACCAACTGCTACGCAGCCCGCCTTGCTTGGCGCCTCGCCGCCATGGGCATGGACAAGTATCAGGGCCTGACCCGCAAGTCGGGTGGCCGGGCCAAGTGGACCGGCCGGGTGTCCCTGGATCAAGGCACTTTGGAGGCCCCGAAGCGGTGGCGCAAGCCCAGGCTGATCTTCGTCAACTCCATGTCCGACCTGTTCCACGAAGCGGTTCCCGAGGACTACATCCTGAAGGTCTGGAAGGTCATGGAGGCGACGCCCGGGCATACCTATCAGGTGCTCACCAAGCGGCCTGAGCGCATGCGCGCTGTTCTGTCGAAGCCTGAGTTTGAGGTGTTGCCCAACGTCTGGCTTGGCACGAGCGTCGAGAGCCAAGAGGTTGTGCATCGGATTGCCGAACTCCAGCAGACACCCGCAGCGATCCGCTTTATCTCCTTCGAGCCGCTCGTAGGACGAATCAAATCCGCAGATCTTAGCGGCATACATTGGGCAATCGTCGGCGGGGAGTCTGGACCGGGCGCTCGGCCGATGGAGGAGCGTTGGGTCCTGCGTCTGCGCGCGCTGTGCCGCCGCCACGGCGTGGCCTTCTTCTTCAAGCAGTGGGGTGGGACCAACAAAAAGGCGACGGGACGCCTCCTGCGCGGGCGCACGTTCGACGAAATGCCGACTTTGCAGCCGGCATAGCTACGTCGGAGGACGCATGATCGACGGACTGGCATCGCCGTTCTGTCGATCATGCTGACCGCCGTATGGCTTTCGCCGAAGACCCGGACCCTGAGGCAAATGTTGCTACGCTGCTGACGCGGCGTCCTCATCAGCGTGGTCAACTCGCCAGGTCCTCTATCGACCACAACACGTCGTTCCGGGGCATCCTCTAGAACGTCGGCTTGCACTGAAACCCGCCATTGGCGTTTGTGTGAGGACAGAGCCCGAAGCCGCTGACATTGCTGCCGTTCGGCGTGAAATTTCTTGTCCCTAATACCTGCCATACATTAATCTTATCCCGCGGCTCGGCTATGGGGCGCCGGTTGCGCAATCGTCTCCCACCCTCCATCGATGTCAGCGCCTAGCTGGAAACCCAGTGGTGACATTCAGGAGGTGTGAGTTGGCGAGAATGCTCTACAAATATTTCTCGAGCGAAGTCCTCGAACTCGTTTTTCAGCGCGACGGCTTCTGCGGCGTAAAATGCTCCTATCCTCAGGATTACAACGATCCTTACGAGCTTTTCTTAGGTGTCGACCTATCGGTTCCACCCCACCATCTGGCGACATATCGTGATGTCGTTCAGGATCTTCCACAGTATCCCACAACGTGCTTCTCCAAGTCCCCAATCGTGACGCCAATGTGGGCGCACTATGCCAACGACCATTCTGGTTTCGTACTGGAATTCGATGCCAAAGCGATGGGCGAGCATTTCGAAAAGATCGCTATTCACGACGTGAGCTACAGGAACGACCCGGACCCGAGCATTGTTCCTCTTCTTGAGCGCGCCGTCGAGATCGCAAAGGCTAGGTATGTGTACATGTTGCGCAACGCGGTGCTCCTCCACGCCTACTTTTCCAAGCACACTTCCTGGACCTACGAGCAAGAATGCCGACTGGTCGATCAGAACAACTTTAGCGAGGACGTTGCTGGAAATCGCATTCTCTTCATTCCGATCGAAAGCGTCACGTCCATCGTCGTCGGCCACAAGACCCCTGTGCCAGTTGTCGAGGCGAGTCGCCAGATCGCAGAGGATAACAATCTAGACTGGTACCATGCTGTCATCGGCAAGTCTCATGGATCACCATTTCTTAGAGATGCGTCGGGACAAAGCTTTGTCTTTGATACCGAGAGCATTAAAATCGCGGAGAATACCTGCGATAACTGTAGTGAACCTGTCGCCGAAGGTCGCGAACTTTGCCCTTGGTGCAGTATCACAGAGGAAGACGACATCAATGCCGCCAGCCGTAATCCCTACAGATTGCTTGATCGCCTTGGACTGCTGGAAGACTACGTTAACGACGCCGACAAGATGGGCGGCGGCGTATGATCCCCAGCGCCGCCTCATGCCGGTATCCGCGTTGCGTTCAAGTTAAGAGCGGCTTCGAGATTGCGGTCGATTTCGACTGGGCTGCCACCGGGTAGGGTTATCAGCACCCGACCCATCTTTCCTTTCCCGGCTTACCCTTGGTTGAGCTCTCTTGCTGTTCGTGCAAGAGACGGCGGGGGCACGGTGAAGTTGGGGAGGGGCAGTGGCCGGCGTCATATATCAGTGGGATCCCAATGACTGGGAAGAATTCTCCCACAGCCTTCTGCACTCCCGGCATGGGGTGCTGAATGTTCACAAAGTCCCTGCCGATCACCAGGGCGATCTCGGTGTGGACTATTACTGCGTTTCCGACTCGGTCATCTATCAATGCTACGCAGTCACCGAACCGGTAAACATCGACGTTCGCGCGCAGCGCCAGAAGGACAAAATCACGACCGATTTGAGGAAGCTGGTTCGAGGGGCTGCTGAGGTTTCAAAACTGCTTCTGGGAGCCCCGCTGAAGGCCTGGGTGCTCCTTGTCCCGAACCACGACAGCAAGGACGTCAATCTCCATTGCGCCAAGAAAACGGCCGACATGCGCGCGCTGAACATGCCTTTGCTGGATGCCTCGTTCGAAGTCCTGATTCAGGATCAGAGCCATTTCCCGGGCAAAACCTTGCAAGAGGCCATGGCGGGGCTGGCGAACCTGTCTCTCAATGTTCCGGCGCCGACCCCCCAGGAGCTTCAGGATTGGGAAGCAGGGTCGCCTGACCTTCTCGTCAACGCGGCGGCCAAACTGGGCAAACGCGTGAGCGGGCCGGCGGTGGGGGTGGCTGTCGCACAAGGTGTCGAAGCCTTTTTGCTGGGCAATGTCCTAATAGATGCGTTGCGGCGCAGCGCGCCCGATCTTCATGACAAGGTTGCGGCTGCCATCCAGCGGCGCGCCCGGACACTGAACTTCGCTGGCCCGCAGGGCGGAACCCTGCCCAGCAACATTCTTCATTCCGAAATCGCGGCGCTCACGAGCGCGATAAAGGAGTCCGCCCCTACGCTTTCCGATGCGAATGCGCAGGAGATTGCACTCGGCACGATCTCCGAGTGGATCATGCGTTGCCCTCTGGATTTCCCCGACCATGCCAGCTGACAGTGTGTTCCTTCAAGCACTCCAGGGAGCCGCCTTCTCCTTCACACGCCGCCCCGAGCCCGTGGCAGGCGACCTGCGGATGTCGTGGGGTATCAGCGTGGTGCTTCTCAGTCTCTTCTATAGCCGCGGCAAGAAGGGAAGCTTTCTGAAGCTCCAGCTCTTGGCCCACGCCGTTCGGACCGAAGACAGCCGTGAGCAAGTCCGCGCGGTTCTGCGCGGCGAGGCGAAAACGAGCGAAATTCAGGTGCGCGTGGAGCCTTGGCTCAACCGTGCCGTTTCATTCGCCCACGGGCTGAACTATGTCACGGTAAGCAAGGGCAAGTCGGTTGCGCTTACGCAAGCTGGCCAGGAGATGGCCTCCGCTATCGACGCCAACCGCGACGTGCTCGCCAATGAGCGCGAATTTCTTCAAGTCGTAGCCATGCGCCTCACCGAAGAGATCGTTGGCCGGATCTGGCGAATGGAGACGCTGCTATGACCTTGCGCCTAAGGCATCTGCGCATGCGCGCCCACACGAGCGCGGGACCCTATGGTGCGGACTTTCCCTTCGAACCGGGCTTGAATGTCATTTGGGCCGACAACACCAAAGGAAAATCAACGTGCATGCAGGCGATGCTGTATGCGCTCGGGCTTGAGAAGATGCTCAGCCCGGTCCGGGCGGTGCCTTTGCCGCATGCGATGACCAGCTACCTACTCAGGGACGATGAAAGCCAGCTCGAGGTTTCGAGTTCCTATGTCGAGCTTGAGATTGAAAACAGAGCGGGCACAGTCGTGACCGTGCACCGCCCGGTCAAACAGCTCGGGGTGGATACCCGGCTCGTGACTGTTTTCTTCGGCCCGCTTCTGTCGCAGCCGAGCGAGCGCTTTGAATCGCGGCAGTTTTTCGTTCGCGACCCTGGCGCCTTTCAGCGCGAAGACGGTTTCCTGCATTTCCTTGAGGATTTCATGGGCTGGGACATGCCCGCGGTTCGCAAATATGAGGGCCCCGAAGGCAAGCTGCCACTCGAGACGGTATTTCCGCTTTTTTGGGTCGAGCAGAAAACCGGATGGTCGCAAATTCCCGCGGCCATTCCGACCTATTTCCGCGTACGCGAAGTTCAGAAGCGGGCGGTCGAATTTATCATGAACCTCGACGTGCATAAGCTTGAGCTCGAGCGGCAGCGCCTGCTAGAAAAGATTGCCGAGAACGCCAAGGCATGGCGGGTGCTACTCGACGAAATGGACCGGCTGGCACGGCGCAACGGCGGTCAGCTCAGCAGTCTTCCCAAGGCCCCGACAATCGAAGCCGCGCAGATTGATCTGTGGTCCTTATCGATCTTCGAAGCAGAACAATGGACGCCAGTTGATGAGCTGATAGCGGGTCTTCGCGCGCGGGTTTTAGCCTTGTTGGCAGCCGATGTGCCGACGGTGGGAGCTACCGCCGAAGCACTTTCCGAAAAACTGGATACGCTAGGTCGCGATGTGGATCGCGCGAACCTGGAGCGCATCGAAATCCACCAGGCGAGACAGCTCAAAGACGCGGATATCGCTTCCTTGGAACGCCGGGTCGCCTTGCTGAAGGAGGACCTAGTCAAAAATCAGGACGTGCAGCGGTTGCAGCGCTATTCCGGAAGCTCTGGCAAGCTCACGCCAGACCACTGCCCGACATGTGAGCAGAGCCTCGTGGATGCTCTGCTGTCTCAGGAAGTGCTCGAAGCGGTCATGCCGATCGACGATAATATTGAGTATATCCGCTCACAGCTGAGAATGTTCGGCGATATCCTCGCTCGTGAACAAGGCGACCAGCGCCGCCTCGAGGAGCTCGAAGCCGCGGCAGGGAGAAAGATAGCCGATCTTTATGCGCAAATCCGTACGGTCCGCGCGGATCTACAGGGGCCCTCTGGAGCGCCGTCAGCGGCAGTGATCGAAGAGCGGGTCCGCGCGGAAGCGCGCATCCGCGACCTTGATGGCCTGGTGGCGATGCTGAACGAAACTGCCGGCCGCCTGCACACGCTTGCGGCTGAGCTCGGAGATCTTCACGAAGCGCTCGGCGAACTCCCATCTGACAAAATGAGCCAGGACGACCGCGCGAAACTGGCTGCTCTGACTAACTCGCTACGGCAACTTGCCCGCGCGTTCGGTTTTACGACATTCTCCCCCGACGAACTGACCATCGACGAAGATAGCTACCGGCCGCAAAAAGAAGGTTACGAGATTGGTTTCGAAACGTCGGCGAGCGATGCCATACGCCTGAAGTGGGCCTATCAATTAGGCTTGCTCGAACTCAGCCAGGAATACGATACCGGTCATCCTGGCCTGCTCGTGCTCGATGAACCGAGGCAGCAATCCTCTTCGAAAGTAAGCTTTGGGGAGTTACTGGAACGGGCGGCCCAGTACCGACTTGGCAGTCAACAGGTGATCGTCTCGACGAGCGAGGATTTCGATACGATCACGCCGATCCTCTCCGGGCTTAATTGCAGGAAGATCATATTCAGCGGTTATGTCCTACAACCACTTTCCAGTGCGAATTGATTGTTGCGACGTGATCAGGAATGTCCATGTGACCCAGCGCGTCCGCAATGGCTTCGAGCTCGCCTTGGCTGAAGAACTTCGCTACCGTCATGTTCCGGCCTCGCGCTCGCTACGCTGGCGCAGACGCCACGCGTGGGCGCGGTCGAGCCGGCCCTCGATCCAGTCCGCCAGCGCATCGACCTCGTCGATGGCCGTTTGGAGGCCCGCCGCCGTCACTCGGATCGTCGGCAAGAGCAGGGAGCCCAGCGAACCGTCCTCCGTTGTCAGAGTCGACAGCTCTTCCTCGCTAACGAAGAACGGCCGAGGATGCTTCTCCAGCATCGCCGCATCGAATGTCACGGCGAAGGTCGAAAGATGCTCGCCGTGCTGCCCGCGGTTTCGAACCAGGACGATCTGCTCAATCAACCCGCGATCGACCGGGCAGTCGCTCCAATCGGTTTCCAGGATTTCGCCGAGCGCGGAAAAATAGGCCGGCACGAAGCCCTGCTTGAACGCAGCTTTCGGATTGTCGAACGAGAAGCCAATGACGCGGTCCGCGAGCGTATTGAGGTATAGCTTCAACGATTCCGAAAGCATCGACAGCGCAGCCATGCCGAGAATTTCCAAGGCGGTCTCTGCGTCAATCCATTCGGCAAGGTAAGGCGGCTCGGGATCTTCGCTGTAAGGCGGATCGTCGAACGGGGGCTGCCCCGTTTCGATCTTCTGCTTCACATCAACGAAGCCTTGGGCTCCGGTCGAATAGAAAGTGCGGATGAGCGCGGTACGGTTCTTCAGGAAATAGGATGCATCCATCGCGGCTTCGCCCCCCTTTGCTCATCAGCCGACTTGCCTGCCGGATTTTGCCGCGAAATGCGTGGAGAAATAGTCGATGACCTGTTCAGCCTGCGCGCCGCGTCGAAACTCTTTCTGCGCCTCGAAATCGATGCTCGGCACGAGATGGATGAACTGATCATCGGCATAGAGCGGCAGCAGCTCGTCAGGGTTCAGCCCGCCTGAGCGCAGACCGGCCAAGGACATACCCGCTTCGATCGCCGCGCCGATCATCACGTCCGCGAGTTGGACGGCGGGGCTGAGTTTGGAATCGACCTGCCGCACGTCGGTTAGCTTCAGCGGAAACTTGAAGCTAGCGATCTTCGACTGCCGAAGCTCGATTTCGCCTTCATGATCTATGAAGCGCTGCAGCAGGTCATGATAGGTGCTGAGATTCTTCGACTGGTCATGCTCGACTTGGTAGGGGCCGTCGCTCATCACCTCCATCCGGCTGATGAGCGATTGCAGCACCACCATTGCCGCATCGGTCGTGACGCCAGGGGCTGCGATCGCTGAGAGGCAGTCTGGACAGGCATCGCGTGCAAGCGGCCCGATCGCTTCGGGGAATTGCTTCCAGTCTGTCCGGCGCGCGGCGGCAACAAGATCCTTGAGCGCCTGGAGGGATTTCTCGCGCACGGCGCGCTGAAAAGCAGCGAGCAGGGCCGCCAGCTCTGCTTTGCCTAGCAAAACGGGTCCGGCCATCGCGAGCAGCGAGGCCATCGAATAGTTCTGGCCATCCTCATAGAATTTCGCCCCGCGGGCGTAGTACCATGGCTCGACCGCATAGTCGCAGAACATGAGGGTCAGCAGGAAGCGTTTGTCGCAGACATAGGTCACGCTCTGAAAGTCGCGCAGCAGATCGCCCAGAAGTGCCAGCAGCCGGGGGTGGTTGGCCGGTCGGCGGGACAAGGCCCGATATTTCAGTTCCGTCGCCTGCAGCGTCGGGAAGTGCGCTTTGATCAGCCGCGCCGCCTCGTCATCGTCGATCGCGAGCGCTGTCGCTCCCTGAAAGGGCTGATCGGCATTGAGAAGATCGAATCCTGTGTAGCCGCTCTCGTCGATGCGGAAGCACTTCATGATACTGGCTCAGCCATAAAGAGGCGTCTCGTATCGGCGCTCGTGAACGAACGGCGAGGCAGTGCCCTTCAACTCCGCCCGCATCACATGAATGTCCGGCTCGATAGAAAAAGGCTTTGAGCTATCCCACCATCGCGCATGGACGTGGAGCTCGATGCCCGAACCGTCGGTGTAGTGGTAGTTCCACCGCTGACTCATGGTCTGAGGTTCCTCGCCGCCGACCATCCCGATCGCCTCGGCGGCCTTGGGAACCGCATAGATGTCCTTATCCGCAGTCGCCTGATCGATGATGGCGACGAAGCGATAGTAAAGTTCGAGCGAAGTGATCTGGGCCATTGCGTACAAATAACAATCGCAGCGTCGATGCGGTAGCGGTTTGTCGGCGAAACAGACTTGCTTACTGCCCATCAGAATGGAGACAGAAACCTAAGCGTGATAGTGATGAAAGCCGCGCTGCGCGCCTGAACGAATGGCAGTTCACACAGGTCGAGTGCATGAGTCCGGACAGTCCCAAACGTCCGCAAACGCGGTCATAGGAGAGAGAGCTTGCGCTGCTCCGCGGATGACCTGTTTCAGCGTAACCGGACGTTCCCTCGTTCGACTACGACTGGCAGGAAAGTCCCACTTCTTGCCAGTGCAAATCGAGCGATCATTACAGCTCGCAGCTTAAGTGCGCGTCGAAGGCGTCGCGAAAACGAGCGATTTCGATACATGCCCCCGCTTTGTGTCGAAAGTTAGCTTGACCTGAGTTTCGATACAACGCATTATTCGATGCACATTTTCGATACAGGTATTTTATGGCACGGGTATTCGCCTACTGTCGCGTCAGCACAATCGAGCAGGCACACCAGAACCAGCTGCTCGAGATAAAGGCGGCTGGGTTCGACATAGAGCCGCGTCGCGTATTTGCCGAGACAGTGTCCGGATCGACGGCAGCGATGGAGCGTGAAGGTTTCCGGAAGCTGATTGACAAGCTGGATTGGGATGACGTGCTCGTCGTCACGAAGCTCGACCGTCTCGGCCGCAACGCCATGGATGTACGCGCGACAGTCGAGCGGCTAGCTGAGATGCACGTGCGTGTCCATTGTTTAGCGCTTGGTGGCGTCAATCTCACCAGCGCTGCCGGCAAAATGACAATGGCAGTGATTGCAGCGGTGGCTGAATTCGAGCGCGATTTGCTTGTGGAGCGGACGCAGGCCGGACTGTCTCGTGCGAAAGCCGAAGGGAAGAAGCTTGGCCGGCCTTCTAGTTTGACCGCTCAACAGCAACAAGATGTAAAGCAACGTCGCGCTAAAGGGGCTTCTTTGGGAGATCTGGCAAAGCAGTTCGGAGTCAGCAGGTCAGCTATTCAGCGGATCGGCTGACGCCAGAAGGTCGCAACTCCTGTGCGCTTGACTGCGCCGAAAACAGATTCGCCCCACTGCATATGAGCTGTTCGGTGCCCCCACGGCCAAATTCAGCAACTCGGAACGGCTTAAATTTGGACAAAGCGGTCATTCATAAAAGCCACGACGATGGCCAGCTCCCGCTCGGAGCGGACATTGTCGGGTGTAGATAAAGCGCAGTGTGCCAGATGCTCTACGAATTGTTAACCGAAATTAACGCGCTGCTTAAAGCCGTCGACAGGGAAGGCTACCGTGCAAGATCGCCGAACAAGCCTGTCCCGATTGCGGCTCCGGTCAACTGCTATATGTCGGCAGAGACACCTGCGCTCGCGCAGTCGACGCGTGCAGAGTCACATTGCCAAGCCGCAAGCGCGACGAAGGGGGAGAGCAGCCCCTGGCCCACGATCCCGCTTCGGGCTACTGCGCCTAGCGCTAAAAGGCGGAGTTGCGCGCAACAGGAGTCCGATCGGCAGTAGGTGAGGATCGCAAGCAAGAGTACTCGATAAGAGTATCATCGAGCGCGAGGCGAAGAGCAAGCTTCATGGTATGTGCGGCTCAAGGCCACTTGCACACGTCGTAGAGTCCGCGCGACTCAGGGCTGTCGATCAGACCTGCCTAATCGCGCCACGTCAGCCCCATGTCTGCGAATGTCTCGACGATATCTGGATCGGCTGCCAGTGCTGCCTTGCGATCTTGCTCAGCTGCCGCCGCATCACCCTTTTTTAATCGCGCGAGGCCACGTCCGTAAAGCGACGATGACAGCTGAGGCGTCTTGGTCAAAGCAGCGTCATACATTGAGATCGCATCGTCGACCCGCCCCAGGCGGAGCAGGACTAACCCCTTGCTGTCCATGATCGGGGCACTGTCGGGCGCACCTGCTAATCCGGTGTCGCACTCAACAAGCGCGCGTTCCAGCGCAACCCCGGCAACAGCCTTCGCCCAACAAATGCCGTTGAGCTCGGCAGGCTGACGCGCCATCGCTTTTGCCGCGTCGAAATCCTTTGCCGCCAGCGCTGGCTTCGACGCGCGCTCATAAGCGATGCCGCGTTGGACGAGAGCATACGAACTTTTTGGTTGTGCTGCGACAGCCGTAGCCGCTGTCGCGAGCGCGCCCTCGAAATCGCGAGCATCGGTCTGCACGCGCGCTTTTTCAGCCAGTGCAGCACTCGAGCGAGGATCCAGCTTCAAAGCGGTATCGACGTCGGCACGGCGACCATTCAGGTCAGCTTTAGGTCGGGAAAGCGCGCGATTGAGATAGACGTATGACTCTGGCTTGATCGCGATGGCGCGATCGAATGCTGCCATCGCCTCCTGCTGCTTGCCGAACCCATCATAGATACGCCCTGCCGTCACCTGGGCCTCGACATTGTTCGGGTTTGCCCGGCTGAGTGCAGCGGCTTCCGCAAGCGCCTCCTCCTGCTTGCCTTGCTTGCGGAAGATGTTGGCGCGCAGCAGGTACATCTCGACGTCATCGCCTCGCCTCGCGATCGCAGCGGCCGCATCACGCAGGGCGGAGGCTTCGTCTCCCATCGCACGGCTGGTCGCGATCCGACGCCCGATGGCGTAACGATTGCCGGGGTCCAGTTCGAGCGACCGATCGTAGGCCGCCAAGGCGTCCTTGTAACGACCTTGTTGCTCGGCCATCGCACCGCGCGCACGGAATATCACGGGGTTCCCCGCGTCAAGCTCCGCAGCGGCGTCCAGATCCTTGGTCGCGGCGGCGTAGCGCTCCTGAGAAACCTCGGCCAGACCACGGTTGGCAAGAGCCCAAGGATCCTTGGGGTCCAATGTCGCGGCCTTGGAAAAATCGCTTATCGCGAGATCGTACTCGCCCTCATTGAGATGAAGGTTGCCGCGATCAATATAGGCATTGGCGTTGTCCGGCTTAGCCGCGATGCCTGCATCTGCTTCTGCCATCGTTGGGATATATTCCGATGGGCGACCGATATAGATGGCATGGTTCGCCAATTCACGGAGCGCTGCCTGAGCCGCCGGTGCGTCCTTCGCCGCGAACTCGGGTGCAACACTGCGCCGGCTTCTGCTGACCATGAACGTCGTGCCGGAAAAGGAGGTCTCCCGCACGTAGTGAATACCTGCGACCGTCTGATCGACGTCGCGCGAGTTCGTTGCCTTGTGACCGGCAAACCCCGCAGGCAGAAGCACCATTTCCGTCACTTTGTCGTAAATGGGGTAGGGGACAGCGAATGGGGCATCCACGTCGGGGCCTGGCTCGCGCTGGAAGTCCGCCTCGTAGCCAACCCCGGTCTCGTCGGTTTCGTATCGTCCCGAACTCCAGTCCATAGTGGCCAGGCCGCTCATCGTGAGCTTGGTCTCACCCTTATCTTGATCAATGATGGCCTTGGCGTCCTTCACGTCGATGAAGTTGAAGCGCTGCCGCCAGTAGCCGCGCAGACCTCGATCGCGAGCTTCGCCGCTGAGGTTTGCCAAAGTCGCGTTGACGCTTGCGGCATAGTCGCCCCGCAAAACTTGCTCCACAGTGACCGGTGCCGGCACGGTAAGGCCGGCGGTTGCATCGATTCGGATGTTCGTCTCGTCGCCCGGCATCTCGAGGGGGCCGGGAGTCATGCGGACCAACGCGGCATCATGCGCTATCAACGGCAAACCCCAACCGTAATCAGGAACGGCAAGCCGATCGAGCGAGCGATCGCCGGTACGCGTGCCATCCAACCAATAGGTCCGACCCGCAATGATCGCCCGCACGAGCACATGATTGAACAGTCCTTCGGCCGGCAATCGCCCGTCTAGCCCGTCGCCCGAGGGGGCGCTGACCGCGACGGGATCGGCTTCGATCCCCAGTGCACGCAGCAATCCCAGCAGCAGAGCGGTCTTGGCCTTGCAGTCCCCATATCGCCGGCTCCAGGTCAGTTCGGCGGAGACAGGATCGTAGCCACCGGCGCCCATGAGCAGGGCGACGTAGCGGACTCGTTCCTGCACTAAGCGGAGTGCGGCTTCGCCGCGGGCCTTCGGATCTGCTGAGGCACTGCGGACTTTCTCCAGTTCGTCGTGCAGAGCGCCTTGAGCTGGAATGGCGGCGGCCTTGCCGTAAAGTGGTGCCATTATTGCACCCAGCTCTCCCCAGGAGCGGTAGTCCGTCACCTCGAGCTGCCGACCGAACTGGAAGCGGAGCGGAGCGCCCTTGGGTGCGACGTATGGCTTAACTGGACCGAGGGTCACCTCCGCGACCATCAGATTACCGTCCTCGGCAGCCTTCAACTTCGGCAGATCTCCTGTCGAACGCAGGCGCATCGCCATTTCGGCGGGCCATTGAAGCCGTGCATGCGCCTTCATCATCGATGCGCCGTTCCACCCACCCGCGATTGCCTCGACATGATTCTTGAGGACCGGGTCACTGCTCTCGATGGTCATGGCGAAGTCGATCACGTCGCCGACCTGGAGGCCTTCCGGCTGGATGTTGGCAGTCAGCACGCCATCCAGAGTTGCCGCATCAAGGTTGGTCTCCCGCCGCAGGACAGCGAAGGTCTGCCCGGAAGCTAGAACGTCGATGACCTTGTCGCCGCGCCGGATCAGCAGCTTGTGAACGGTCGGCACCTGCCGTTCGGGATCCCAGGCGAACGAGAGGTTTCCGACGCCAAGACCTTCCGGCTTCGCGATCTTCACAACCGTCTCCGCGTAGCTGCTCGTCTTGCCTGGCACGAACGCGATCTGTTGATCCTGGAGCAGGATCTGTACGGCGCCCTGGTCATCGGCGGGTGCTGCGCTCGGTGCAGGGACTGGCTTGACCCATGCTGGTGCCGGCGCCGAAAGCGGCTTGTCGGTTGCTGCCCAGGCGCTCGCCGGGACAAGCGCAGTCGTTACCAGCGCAATGATCGCAAATTTCATGATACCCCCTTCGTCCTACATTATGGCTAAAGGACAGCGAGCGCGAGTACCTTGATACGCCGATGTGGATACCGGCGCACTGGGCTGGAACGCTGCACCCGCCACAACGGAAGCAAGCCCGTCCCGTCATGTCGATGTTCCGAACAGCGCTCCGACCTTTGAACTCCCGAGAATTCGGCGGACGCCTCAAACCTTTCGATCATCTGCACCACATGCTCATCCTCATACTGTTCAGGCTTGCCCGGCTCGCTGCGCCACGCCAACTCGCGGACGGTGAGGGACGTGCCATAATAGGATTTGCACGGCAGATCTTCGGGCGGCTTCCTGCCGGCTCGCTTAGAAGCATTCCATCGGCAGCTTCTGTTAGGAGCAGACGTTCGCTGCGGCTTATCGAAACGACCGGGTCTGGTCGACGGTTGCCGGGCTTGCGGACGATCTCACTTCTGATCTTCTGTGGCGATTGTCGCCTGACGGGCGATCAATTGCCAGCCCGCGCTTCGCTTTGCCCAGATGTCCGTAAATGGCCGCATTACCTGCTTGCCAGCGCCTGGACCCTTAATCGGGATCATGGTGTCATATCCCATCACCACCGTCACCTCCGGTTTCTCACCCACGAATGTGATGTGCTTGTGGAAGTCCCGATAATCGAGAAAGTCTTGCTCCATGACGCTAATAACATCCTCGCGTCCGATGACTGTCTTGTTTGGCGAATTGACGACGAAATCTTCGGCCCAAACGGTTCTGACACCTGCTGCGTTATGAGCCATCATAGCCGTTCCCAGTCTTCCGTAAGCCGCACCGATCTCGGGCGGTATCCGAACGCCGGGAGCAAGCTGCGCAATAGCCGGCGAGGCACTGAGGAGCGCGCCAAGCAATACGATCTTTCTGAGCATGCACGTCCTCCTCGACCTAAGTGTCGCGTCTACCATGGTTCGAATTACTGTCGCGGGCAACAGTAAGCTCTCGTGCGGTTTCTGGATCGTCGGCTTGGACAGTAACACCGACGGCTTTCATCAGAAGCGGCCGGTGGCCGAGATGGCGCCGAACGACTGGGTCTGGTCGGCAGCTGCTGCGACCTTTTGTCGTAAAACACATGATTGTCGTGCCTTGATTGGCACCCGTCTCCGAATACGTCGCTCGGTCTCGACGGTAGGCGACAAATCCTGTCGCCTTGGCAAAGCGTACGAGAATGCCTGTTGCAGGTTTTGTCGACAGGCCCTTACCAGCGCCACTGAACGGCAGCAATCCACACTGATTCGCCCGAAGCGGTCGGGCCGGAATCCAAGACTTTCCCCTCGCAAAGGCTAGCCGGCTCGGGCCCTATAATCTGCAATTGACAGCTCGGCCTTGAGATATGAAAGGAAGGCAGGTTTCAGGGGTTCGTACCGAACCTCGGAGCGACGGCTTAGTCAGCGTGTTCGGAAAGGCCCCTTTCGTCTCGAGATGGTGGAGAACGGACATTGGCATTTCAGCTTAGAGGCAATAGGCCGCTCGCGGAAACCTAATCAGCAAGGCATTCGAGTGACCCTTAGGCTGATAGCGATGATGCTTGCGATGGCATCCATTACAACGGTATGCGAGTCTCGTGCTCAGGAGGCCACCGGGGCTGTGCTCTCGTTCCTAAATGCCGTTGCCGATAACAATCGTAGCATTGCTGAAGCCCTAGCCGAGCCAACGGTGCCGCAAGTAAAAGGCTACGGAGGTGTCGTGAATGGAGGCCCTCATGCGGGGATTTGGAACAAGCGCGTCGTGGACGGGAAGGATATAATATCAGCGGCAGACGCATTTCGCGCCCTCGAGCCGTGCAGCTTTCAGAAAGCAGGGCTCGTTAGCCCTCGCCCGGACGAACAGTCGGCTTGGGTCTATTACCGGTGTCCAGATGTGGTCGCAGTGATCTTTTACGTTGGGCCGTCGCGAACAAACGGCAAAGTCAAGATGTATGCCATGGGTCGCTATCTCATCACCGCCAATGGCTTAATGGGCTGGGAGGCATCGTCATCGACTGAGGAGGGTAGGTAGGGCTCTACTGTGATGGTGCTTACCGTGAAATGGCTTGCGCTAACTTTATCGTCTTGCTCGAAACGTCGCCGTCTATGCCTCAGTTGTCGGATAGCTGCCCTTCGAGCGCTCGCCAATGTCTGCAAGTGGGCGATGCCGTTGAAAAATTCGGCCTTGAAGTCGTGGTGAGGCTCTGATTCAGCATTGTCATGCTGAAGGACACCAAGCGATGATGGGCGAACGCCGGGTAGCGCAGGAAGCCTTGTTCTACGAGTTCAGCCTGGACCGGCACGTGCCTGCCGACCATCTATTGAGGGCGATCGATCGGTTCGTGGACCTGTCGGAGATGCGTGAACACCTGCGAAAGTTCTACAGCGCGATCGGCCGTCCCTCGATCGATCCTGAGCTGATGCTGCGCATGCTGATCGTGGGCTACTGCTTTGGTATCCGATCGGAGCGGCGCCTGTGCGAGGAGGTGCACCTCAACCTGGCTTATCGCTGGTTCTGCCGCCTGGGTCTGGACGGCGACGTGCCGGATCACTCGACCTTTTCCAAGAACCGCCATGGTCGCTTTCGCGAGAGTGATCTGTTCCGGCAGTTGTTCGAAGCCACTGTGCGGCGCTGCATCGACGAAGGACTGGTTGGAGGCGATGGCTTTGCGGTCGATGCCAGCCTGATCCGCGCTGAGGCCAATCGGCAGATCTATGTCGAGGGAACTCAGGGCCTGCCCGCCGATCAGCCAAGGCGGGCCGTTGAGGAGTACCTCGCCGTTCTCGATGATGCCGTCTTTGGTGGTGCAACGCCGGTCGAGCCCAAACGCGTCTCGCCTGTCGATCCAGCGGCCCGCTATACTGCAGCGCACGGCGGTCGCGCCGATTTCTGCTATTCCACCAGCTACCTGATCGACATTGACAATGCGGTAATCGTGGATGTCGAGGCGAGCACGGCGGTGCGCCAGGCTGAGGTAACTGCGGCCAAGCGGATGATCGAGCGGTCAGCGGATCGCCATGGCCTATGGCGCCGCAAGCTGATCGGCGACACCGGCTACGGCTCTGCCGGCATGCTTGCCTGGCTCGTGCACGAGCGTGGCATCGAGCCGCATGTGCCAGTCTTCGACAAGTCCGCTAGGAGCGATGGCGCATTCGAGCGCAGCGACTTCACCTTCGATCACGAGGACGACAGCTATGTGTGCCCGGCAGGCAAGCGCCTGCGGCCACGTAACCGCAACTTCGCCTCGCCGCGCCCTGAGGCCGACAAGGACGGCTTCATTCGCTACCGAGCCCGGCAGCAGGATTGCAGCAGTTGCGCGCTCAAGCCACAATGCACGCCCATCCTGCCGGCGCGCAAGGTGACCCGCTCGATCCACGAAGGCGCACGCGATCTGGCTCGGGCCCTGTCGCAAGAGGAAGAATGGATCGCCTCGCGCCGCGAGCGCAAGAAGGTCGAAATGCTGTTTGCTCACCTGAAGCGCATCATGCGGCTCGACCGGCTGCGGTTGCGTGGCCCGAACGGTGCACGAGACGAGTTCCACCTAGCCGCTGCCGCCCAGAACCTACGCAAGCTGGCAAAGATCAGCCTCGCCACGCAGCTGGCGGCAACCTGAAAACCGGCGACTCCATTCGTTTGCAGCTATCGCTGCCGTCCGGCACGCCCATCAGACGACTTTTTCAACGCAATCGGGCGTAAGCGGAACGTCCGCTTTTGGGCGGGACGATCGGCTGAGTGAATGACCGGAGTCGGTGGTCAGCTGCCTGTGCCGTAGCGAATGCCCGAGCCGATTTCGCGCCAACGCCGAACGAGATTGAAGGGCAGCAACGTCAACAGCGCCCATGGAGGTAACAGAAACAGGCTAAACACGGCGGTGAAATCAAAGAATGCCGTGGCGTCGAAGCCGTGGTCGAGGACGGTTGCCACACTTGCTGCAATCACAAGAAGGCACGGTAGAGAGGTCCAACTGAATATAAGCGTTGTGCGTGCTTTGGATTTTTTGAGAAAAGCGAGCCCTGCTGCGACCGCGATTGCGACCGCAGCGAGTCCTACCAATGTCGAGACAGCGATTTCATCCCACATTCGCCTATGTTAGTCTCGAACGTGAACGTCCGCTAGTGGGGGTTATCTGCCGTTCGATGATGTAACGTCGCACCATAATTCGATAGGGCTGTGCGGAGCATCTGCGGTATATAGCCAATAGGTGTCGTAGTCGCGATTCTCGTCACCGGGATGCTCAAGCCGCCCGTGTGATCTGAGCCGACCACCTCCAGAAAACGTCCACTCGTGATATCCATCAGATCGAATGGCTGGCTGGATCGATGACGCACCCCGTGGCCCACGCAAGATCATCCGGTTGAAGTAAATCCGGTATCTCTCACCACGGTGAGCAGCTCCGTCAATGCAAATTAATTCGTCGTTACATCCCCAGCTACCGACCGCTTTGCACTTTACCATCCCTTTAGTTTCAGCGGCTGATTGGCTTGCAACTCCAACGAGAAGCATCGCCGCCAACGGTCGCCACATCTCATACATCCGTTATTGCCTGCATCGCGGGTGATTACTCGTATGCGATGAACGCTCGCAAGTGGGCCGTGAGCAAGCAGGCTGCTTTCGGCTGCAAAGGTTGGGAAACGGACCTCAAGCGTCGAGCAACTTTATGGAATAACCCACCCAATTTTAAGCGCGGTATGTGCATTTGCCCATGTCCTCAGACACCGTCTTGCGTCGCCATCAAGCAATTCAGATGGGACAGAAAGGTAGGGCGTTTCTCGACCGTTGTCGAACACGTAGGACGTGTTTAACCCACAACGCTCAGCAGCCACTCTGGCCGCTTCAAGCGCCTTCGGCGTTCCATGCGCCACCGTCCGATAGCGTTTATACCGCGTGGGGCTGATGATCGGCAACGCAGGAGTCTGGACGGCAACCAGTAGAAGGAGAGCAGTCAGCATCTCACCTTCATGCGCGCTAACTGCTGCTAAAATATTAATGTCTGCAAGTGGGCGTGTTCGGAAAGGCCGCTTTAGTCTCGAAATGTTGGGTAGCTGCCCTTCCTTCCCTGCGATAATCTTCTATGTTATCCAATGCGAATGAAGGGTGGAGAAGATTGGAAGGCGCGATCGCCTAGGGGGATGGCAATTCGGCTTCTGTTCATATCTGGCCTATGCGTTCTTGGCGTTTACCAGATCGTCAAAGCCTTGCTTACGAGCAGATTAGATTGGCCCGGCAGGGGAGCCACGCATGTAACTTGGGCCTCGCATCCGATCTTTTTCGTCGCTGCTGTCGCCGGGTGGCTCCTCATCACAGTAGTGATGGCGCAAATATCCATCCGGGGTTCTAAGCGCGTCTTGTGGCTGCTTAAGCACCCCTGATCGTCTTACGCCGACGTCCGCAATTGGTGATAGCGGACGTTGCCAGAAGGACGATCGTGTCTGATACTTGTGATATGAAGAACTCGTCTTCTCGATCGACGATCGCAGGAAAGGTGGTCATTGCTCACGCGATCGGTCTTTGGGCGAGTGGCATGGCAGGTTCAATCGGGACCACTGCTGGGTTCAGCTTTTCAGCCGGTGGATTGGGGCTCTTCCTAGGAGGGATATTGTCGATTCCCTGGATGGTCGCCCTAGCCGTCTTCATTTGGTTTCGCGGAGGATGGATAGAGCGGCACCCCGTCGTGTTCGCCGTCGTCGGTCCCATTATTGTGTGCGGAACCTATGCATCGCCTACCGGAGCTTTTCTAGATGCGGTAGCTGTGTCGAGCCTCACATCCGCCATCTGCTACTTGCTAATAGCACTATGGCTTAGACACCGTCGTAGGGTTCAGGAGAAATTGAAGGCCGCTTGATGGCCTCAGGCGAGCGTGAGCTGACAGGCAGCTTTTGTCAGAGAAGGGGTGGAAAGCGGACGCTCGCTACATCGTGGGGCGCTAACGATGCGGTATCATGAGTCCGATACCGCAAATGAGCAGGCCGAAGCCGACTACGGAGTGGTTTGAAGCGTTAGCGACGAAAGCCGCAGCGAGGCAGACACCGCCAACTGCCAACGAAACCCACCTTGGATAGCTGCCTAATCCGCGCATGGCCGCAGCACAGCTAGCTTCGCGATGTCCACAAGGTTGGCGCGAGCCGACAGGCCGCTTTTGTCTGAGAAGGGGTGGTTAGCGGACGTTGACCAAAGGCATTACTTCAGACGAAAGAGGCACTGCACTTGGTGCATGAGCAGGGAAGCGGTAGTGTGACACCGCCATATTCCTTACCCAAAAGCGGGTCCAAAACCGATCGTCGTCTTTAAGACGTTCCTCCGCTTTGAAGTCGGTGAAGGCTGGCCAGCCGCAGTTGTAGCACTTGACGCTAAACAGCCAGACGCTTGGAAGAAAGGTGACGAGACCGAATGCGGATGGCCATAGATACCCCAAGAGCCAGCCCACAAAGCAGGCGAGAGCAAACAGGCCTGAGGCGGCTGCTGCAATCCATTGCCACCGCCGAGCGATACGAAATCGCTGAGGCACGGGGCGGCTGCGCTCACTCAATCTACGGCCCTCAAAATTCCGAGAATGGTTCGTCATCCTTGATGATGCCAAGGCTTTCGAATGTCGGCAAGTGGGCGTGATCGGAACGTCGGATATCGGGAGACTGAGCCGGCATATCAGACGACCAGAATGTTGTGGTTAGCCGACGTTCCGCAAAGCGCGACGATCCAAAAAGCGATTAGTCAGATTACTCGCGAGTAGCGCTAGAGGCATGATGATTGCAACGGCGATCAAGTTCCCGATGATGACCATACCCGGTGGGACGTCGTCGGCCCCCATCGTAAGCATCCAATAGGCCAAGGAAGCTAAGATCAGAGTAGGTATAGCGAGGGTTCCGATCATCAATGACACGGCGCGGCTCTTAGTGACGAGGCGGCAGATCGCCGCGACTGCGCCCGTAATCAGGAGAACGCCTGTGACGAAGCCGACGAGCACTAGCGATGTGATCAGCATTGAGTCACTATGCTGGCGCTGATGAATGTCTGGAAGGTTGGCGTGAACCGACAGGCTGCTTTTGTCTGAAAAGTCGTGGCTAGCTGCCGCTCCGCTTCCATCGGTTCACGAACGCCCGCACACCTAACCCGACTGCCAGAGGGACGATCGCAGTCGGCAGAAAGACATGCAGCAGAAAGCCTTTTCGGCACGGCTCCCCTGGAATGCAATCACCAAGTGCATCGCCGACCATCAGAAAGAGGAAGAGGGGAATGGCGAGGACTGCTGCTGACGCACAGCCCCACCTTCCGCCGCTCGTCGTACCGCCTTGGTAGCCCTGATCACTCACTCGAACAGGCTAACTGATACTCGAATGTCCGCAAGGGGCATGAGCAGCCCGTCCGCTTTCCGGCGCGGTGCCGCGCACGATGGAAGACCGGGTGGGGGTGGAGAGTCGGCCTAATCGCTCTTAACAGCCTTACGAATAGAGAATGGCACTCGGACGAGAGCCAGAAAGACGTTCATGCCGTAGAGCCATGCGAACGCTCCGTCAGCGAACTTCAAACCTCCAGGAAGGCCGCTGCCGGCCAGCCCGAAGAAGAATGCGGTACACGCAGCGAACAAGCAGAAAACCATGCCATGAAGACTTCGCAGATCGTAGCGCAACCTCCGCCCGTTGCCCCCCTTTTCAACCCAGAACCGTCCACGGTCGTAAATCACCAGTGCGAGCCAGTTCGGCCCAAACGGGTTACGCCAAAGAGGGTCGTCGAAAGCGAGATAACCCGAGCCGCGCTCGCTTACGTGTTTTCTTTGGCGCTGTAGCAGTTGCTCCACGCGATTTAGTGCAGCATCGGCGTCCGCGTCATTTAGACACACCGAACCACGTAGGTGCCAGAAGAAGTCAAACATTCGCGTCGAGCATCAAGAGCATCCTGCAACGTCCGCAAATGGCGTGAGCCGCCGACCAGCTTTCGGCCTTGAATGGTAGTTAGCTGCCGTTGATACTAGGGCCAAACCGCTGTTCAAGATTGCGAAGTGTTCTCTCGAAAAGGATAATGCGTTTGCATGTTGCTCATTCTGCCGAGAACCACTTTGAAAAGACTGGCGACAGCTTGATGTGACGAAGAAATCCGGGTCGAGACCTGAAGTTTTTATGTGATAGTTGAGCAAAGCTGCAATCCGACTACCGTATCGCTTTTTAAACTGTTGTCCGTAACGCGCACTCCGCTTGCGGTCATAAAAACGGCTGCCACTGGCGGCAGTACTTGCGTAGTAGATTGTTTGTGACAAACTAGTTCGTGTTGGTCCATCAGCCGCCTGGCTTACCGGTAGAAAAGAAAGTGCGAGCAACGTGGCAAACATCGTCGTAGAGTAATGTCATTTTGCTACGTCTACAATTGGGCGTGTATAGTCATACAACCTTTGTCTGGTGTGGGTGGATAGCGGGCCGTCCGCTGTGGAGGACACACCCCAGGAAATCGACGACTGAACGGGTGGATCAGCGCCGACGAACTGCGTCTTCTGCTGCACGTCGGAGTTGTCCGACCATCTGGCGCTCATCGCCGGTCAGGGCATCCTCCGACAGGAATGCAGACTTCAACGCGGCAGCCAGTTCACCCCAGCCGTCCGTCAATCCGTTAAATGAAGTGAGGGCCGGTAGCACGTCGGCTAACGCGTGGAGGCAGCGACGGTCGCACCAAGCCTCAATGAGCAAGCCCAGATCATGGAAGAAGTCGTCGCTGCTGGCATAGATGTGATTCATGCCCAGACGATGACGGAATGGTGGCTTACAGGCAAACCGACTTCAGCTTCCAATGACTGCCTTTGGGCGGGAGCCGCCGACCCCCTTTCGGCCTTGAATGGTGG
>NZ_CAXYKL010000137.1:0-4973 GCF_964277725.1 uncultured Novosphingobium sp.
CGGATAAACAGGCCCTCCCCCAGCCCCTCCCGCAACCGGGAGGGGAGCATGAGGACCCTCAACTAAAGCGAGGGACATTCGACTATGGCACTGCACTTCGAACTCGTGACCCCGGCCCGCCTCGTCCGCTCGGAAGAGGTGCACATGGTCGTCATCCCTGGCACAGAGGGCGAGATGGGCGTTTTGCAGGGCCACGCGCCGTTCATGACCACGATCAAGGATGGTCCCCTGAAGATCTATCGCACCGAGAACGGCGCGCCGGAAGAAGTTCGCATCCAGGGCGGCTTCGCTGAAGTGGGCGCAAATGGTCTTACGGTGCTGGCTGAACACGCCGAGGGCTGAGTTCCTCACAAGCGGCTGATGATGAGCGGCGGCGCCGCCATCCGGCTTGCTATGCCTGTCGTTACAGCTTCTTCCGTCCGCCTCTCAACGCCGTCGTTTGGCCGTGGAGGCGTGAAAATCCGGCGGTTTGCGCGCGATCCAGCGAAGGTAAGTCGCTATCGCAGAGTTCTGGCGCAGCGTTTCCACATGTTGCCCGAGCCGCGCCAGTTCAACATTTGCGAAAGTGGCATGCAGCGTTCGATGGCAGATCGGATGCACCGGAACCGTATCGCGCCCACCGCGGCTTTTGGGAACCGGATGGTGCCGTTCGACACGCCGGCCAAGTGGGCGTTCGCAAAGCCAGCAGGTCTCCGGGTTGGGATCAGCCATCACGATGCAAGATAGGATGCGTGCTGCCCCGACGAAAGCGGGAGAGCATTCCGCTGCACTGCCTTTCAAGGCAAGTTGGCTGCAGAGTTGGGCGGGCGCAGCGTTGTTAGTGCTGTTCACTACGCTGCCGGTGCTTATCCTTCGCACCCCACCGATGATCGACGTGCTGGGGCATACCGGGCGCTATGCTCTGCAAACCGGGTTGCAAGACGACCCTTGGCTGCAGCAGTTCTTCCATTTTCGTTGGCAGGTTATCGGTAACCTGGGCGCTGACTTGATCGTCGAAGCCCTGTATCCGCTGCTCGGACTGACCGCCACGGTGAAATTGGCCTTGGCACTGGTACCGATCCTGGCGGGTAGCGCGATCCTGCTGCTGTCTCGCATGATCCACGGGCGGGTTACGGCATTTGCCGTGCTGGCGCTGCCTCTGATCTACGCGCTTCCGTTCACCTGGGGCTTCCTCAACTTCTCGCTGGCGATGGCCCTGGCACTGCTGGCATTTGCATTGTGGCTGCGGGTGGGGCCGGGAACGGTCCGCGCCCTGTTATTCGTTTCTATCGGCTTGGCGGTCTGGCTCTGTCACACGTTCGGTTGGGCCTTCCTGGGCATCCTGTGCACCGGAGAGACGCTGGCGCGGCACTGGCGTGCGCAACGTTCCCTGCAGAGCGTCGTGGTGAATACGATACGCGACGAATGGCCGCTGCTCGCACCTTTATTGCCCATGCTGCTTTGGCGAAGCAGCGCCACCGGCTCGGGGATCGATGGCTGGTTTGATATCGCGCAGAAGGTCTCCTGGCTGCTTTCCACGCAGCGCCTGAATTTCCACCAGTTCGATATCCTCTGCGCCCTATCTCTGGTCCTGGCGGCGGTAGCAGGTTTCGTGCTGCCTCAGGTTTCGGTCGACCGTAGGCTGGGATGGGGCGCGGCAATCGCACTGGCAGCCTTCCTGCTTCTGCCGGGGCAAGTGTTTGGCTCCGTCTTCGCCGACATGCGGCTGGCCCCTTATGTCCTGATCGTGGCGCTACTCAGCCTGCGCGAGAACGTCAGTCACACTGCCCGGCGCGTGCTGATGGGCATGGCGCTGGCCTACCTCGTCTTGCGCCTGGTGATTACCGGCACTGTCTATCGTGAGCGCGAGGCGGAACTGGAACGGCACCTGGCTGCCCTCTCCGCCATCCCCGAACATGCCCGGCTCGCTACCCTGGTAGAGCTACCTTGCCACAAAGAGTGGGCCCTGCCCTGGTTCTCGCATATCGGCAGCATGGCGCTGGTACGCCGCCATGCCTTCGTGAACGACCAGTGGGCCAATTCCGTGATGAACCCGCTGACGGTTTCCTACGCAGTGGCCGGACCATTCGCCACCGACGACCGACAACTGTTCTATCCGCAGCGCTGTGGGATGACGCCGACGCTGCCGCAGGCGATAGCCGCGTTGCCGCTGAAGGCATTCAGCCACGTCTGGGTAATCGGCCCTGATCCGGCGGCGATCCCGCACCGCGATGGTCTGCGCATGACCTGGCAACAACGCGATGCGGCGGTCTTCACCACCCAACGCTGATGACCAACCCGTGCCGCACGCGATTTTTGCGGCATTAGGAAGTTATCAAAGCTTCATCCTTAATACCGCCTTTCATTCAGACGCACGGCGAGCGCGTAGCGGCGATCGCGCAAGGGGTTGGTGGATCAATGACGGCATTCGGGCGACGCAACGGCATCGGCGGAATGAATCCGGGCGCACGGCCCGCCTTCGGTGTGGCCAAGCCCCTGAAGGGCCCTGCACCCGATCGCGCTCCGCAAGCGCCGCTTCCCGGTGGCGAGCAGTTTCCGCCTGTGCCTGGTGGAGACCTCTTGACCACGCCGCCGCTGAACCGGGCCGACGATGCGATGTCGCGGCTGGCCGATCGCGCCAATGCGGTTCACGAACAGGCCGAGCAGGACGGCTTCGAAGCCTCGATCCACAAGATCAAGGAACAGGTGCTGCCGCGCCTGCTGGAGCGCGTCGACCCCGAGGCGGCGGCGACGCTGACCAAGGACGAGCTGTCCGAGGAATTCCGCCCGATCATCATCGAGGTGCTGGCCGAGCTGAAGATCACCTTCAACCGCCGCGAGCAGTTCGCGCTGGAAAAGGTGCTGATCGATGAGCTGCTCGGTTTCGGCCCGCTGGAAGAGCTGCTGAATGATCCGGACATCTCGGACATCATGGTCAACGGCCCGAACCAGACCTACATCGAAAAGAACGGCCGCCTGCAATTGGCCGGCATCCGCTTTCGCGATGAGCAGCATCTGTTCCAGATCGCCCAGCGCATCGTCAACCAGGTGGGCCGCCGCGTCGACCAGACGACGCCTTTGGCCGACGCCCGCCTGAAGGACGGCAGCCGCGTCAACGTGATCGTGCCGCCGCTTTCGCTGCGCGGAACGGCGATCTCGATTCGTAAGTTCTCCGAGAAGCCGATCACCATCGACATGCTGCAGGGCTTTGGCTCGATGAGCGAGAAGATGGCGACCGTGCTGAAGATCGCGGGGGCGTGCCGAATGAACGTCGTCATCTCGGGCGGTACCGGCTCGGGCAAGACGACGATGCTCAACGCCCTGTCGAAGATGATCGATCCGGGTGAGCGCGTGCTGACGATCGAAGACGCGGCCGAGCTTCGCCTGCAGCAGCCACACTGGCTTCCCCTGGAAACCCGTCCGCCAAACCTGGAAGGCCAAGGCGCGATCTCCATCGGTGACTTGGTGAAGAACGCGCTGCGTATGCGTCCTGACCGCATCATCCTGGGCGAAATTCGCGGCGCGGAGTGCTTCGACCTGCTCGCCGCGATGAACACCGGTCACGATGGTTCGATGTGTACGCTCCACGCCAACAGCCCGCGCGAGTGCCTGGGCCGTATGGAGAACATGATCCTGATGGGCGACATCAAGATCCCGAAGGAAGCAATCAGTCGCCAGATCGCAGAGTCGGTGGATCTTATCGTACAGGTAAAGCGCCTGCGGGATGGTTCGCGCCGCACTACCAACATCACCGAGGTGATCGGGATGGAGGGTGACGTCATCATCACGCAGGAACTGTTCAAGTTCGAATATCTCGACGAGACGGACGAGGGCAAGATCATCGGCGAGTTCCGCCCCTCGGGCCTGCGTCCCTATACGCTGGAAAAAGCGCGCCAGTTCGGCTTCGATCAGGCCTACCTGGAAGCCTGCCTCTGATCGTCAGCCGTCCTGCCATAGCTTGATCGCGCCGGCGATCAGCAGGATGGCCAGCACCGTCGACCAGAAGGACACGGCGCGCCAGGGCACGAAGCCCACGCGATCCAGTTCATCGCGGCGCATCCGGGCGCGATCGCCCAGCCATGCCATGATGGAGATCATAGCCGCGATGATACCCGCCGCGGCGCACCATATGCCCGGATTGTCCATCGGCGCGCCTTGCCCGGATTTCATGAGCAATTAAAGCGCCATTGGGTGACTGCTCGCACCGAACGCCCGATCGTGGGTCTCCTTTTTCGCGCCGCCGCGATGCTCCTGATGTCGACGCTGGTGATGCTGCTAAAGCTCGCGGGCGAGCGCGGGATCGCGACGCCTGAGGTGATGTTCTGGCGGCAGGCGACGACCATCCCGATAATGTTCGTCGCGCTGGCGCTGATGGGTCGGCTGGGCAATTTGCGGACCCGTCGCTGGAAAAGCCACGCCGCCCGCGCCGCCGTGGGTACTGCGGGGCTGTTCTGCAATGTGACCGCCGCCGTGATCCTGCCGTTGGCGGAGGCGACGACGATCGGTTTCACGGCCCCGATGTTCGCGGTCCTGGTTTCCGTCCTGGTGATGCATGAGCGCGTCGGCTGGTGGCGGCTGAGCGCCGTGGCGCTGGGCTTTGCCGGCGTCGTGATCATCGCCCAGCCCGGACATGCTCCAGTCCCCCTGCTGGGGATCGTCGCCGGGCTCGGCTCCGCGCTGGTGGTGGCCGTTGCCGCCTTCCAGATCCGAGACCTGACGCGAACGGAAGACCCGATCGCCTGCGTCTTCTACTTCGCGGTGTTCGGCGCGCTGATCGCCTCGCTGATGCTGCCCTTCTATGCCACCCGGCATGATCTGGGGGACATCCTGGTGCTGCTTGGCATCGGTCTTTCCGGTACCGCGGGCCAGCTGCTCATAACCCTGTCGCTGCGGCAGGCAGCCGTCTCCACCGTGATCGTGATGGATTATACCGCGCTGATCTGGTCGACCCTGTTCGGCTGGCTGGTCTGGGACCGGCTGCCACCCAGCGTCAC
>NZ_CAXYKL010000138.1:0-2952 GCF_964277725.1 uncultured Novosphingobium sp.
CATGCACCACGCCCAGGCGCCACTCGCGATGGGTATGGTCCGCCGGATCGAACAGCAGCACGCAATCGCCGCCTTGCGCCAGCGCATCGCGTATCCGGGGCAGAACGGCGGCGTGGAAGTGGGAGGAAGCGTCCAGCGGATCGGTAGGGAGCACGCCCACCCGCAACATTCCCGCCCCCGCAGACATCAGGGCCGCTCGCGCCTCAGCGTGATCCCGATCGCTTCGCCAGCCTCTGCGATGGCGAGCTTCACGATCTTCACCGTCACTGCCAGGATACGGTCGTCCTGAAGGAAAAGCGTTTCGCAGATATGATCGGCCACCGCTTCGATCAGCTTGAAATGCACGCCTTCGGGCAGCGCCCCGCTCGCCGCGAACTTCAGGTCCATATAGTTCTTGCTGGCGCTGAGCGGGGTATCGGGAGAGTAGCGGGCGATCGGCTTCATCTCCACCGCCATGGAGATACGCAGCGGTTGCGGCTTGCCGGTTTCCTCGGAATAGATCCCGGTCAGCACGTCGACGATGAAGTCGGCAACTTCGAGTGTAAGCGAATCGGCCATAAGGCGCCTTTAGCCCGGATTGGACCAGCGCGCGAAGATCGCGGTAGGCAGCAGCCGCCCACTCTCGCCATCCTCGCGCACCGCCAGATCGCCATGCTCGATCTTGCCCGGCAGATCGGCGAACAGCTCGGCCAGCAGCCCCGCCAGCGCCAGGGACGACATGCGCACGGCATAAACAGTCAAAAACAGAAACTTGCTGTCCGCATCCAGCAGGCGGCGGCAGTCCGCCATCAAGCCGGGCAGGTTCTCCTCCAGGCGCCATGTCTCACCCGTAGGTCCACGGCCGAACTTGGGGGGATCAAGAATGATACCGTCATAACGACGGCCGCGCCGCACCTCACGCGCGGCGAATTTCGCGGCATCATCGATCAGCCAGCGAACCGGCCGATCTGCCATTCGCGAAAGCGCCGCATTCTCGCGCGCCTGACCCACCGACTTCTTCGAGGCGTCGACGTGGGAGACCGCCCCCCGCTCCGAGAGCGCCAGCGTGCCGACCCCAGTATAGCCGAAGAGGTTCAGGGTCTGCGCACCTTCGGCAGGCAGCTGATCGCGCATCCAGTCCCACACAGGGGCCATGTCCGGAAAGAAGCCGAGGTGACGGAAGGGCGTACATTGCGCGGTAAAGCGCACGTCGCGCCACGCCAAGGGCCAACCCTCGCGCGGAACCGGCTTTTCGAACAGCCACCGACCGCCGCCATCCTCGTCCGAGCCAGGTACGAACTCGCCATGGGCGTCCCACTGGTCCAAACGGGGGGACCATAAGGCCTGCGCCTCCGGCCGGATGAACCGGTAATCGCCGTAGCGCTCCAGCTTGCGGCCATGGCCCGAATCGATCAGGCCGTAATCGCCCCAACTCTCGCCCACCATGATGAGGGGATCGCGCGGAAGATCGGCCATGAGCGGCGCGCCGCCCTTACCCGGCCTTGGGCGTAGCGCGTTCGGCCACGAACCCGGCAACGGCATCATACGTGCCCGTCAGGCCAACGCAGCGCTCCTCACGCTCGAACAGATCGCCGACACGCGAAGGCAGGCCGGGGCGCTGCCCAGTGGCACGCTCCACCGCCTCCGGGAACTTAGCTGGGTGCGCGGTGGCCAGAGTCACGATCGGTACAGCCGGGTCGAGCCCCGCCACGCGGGCCGCATGAAGCGCGCATGCCGTGTGCGGATCAATCAGTTCGCCGCAATGCTCCCACGCCCAACGAATCGCATGTGCCATCTGGTCCGCATCGGCGCGGCAGCTGGTGAACAGCCCCGCCGCCCCTTCGCGCTGCGCATTGGTCAATTGCATCGCCTTCGTCGCCTCGAAGCCCGCCATCTGCGCGGACAAGGCCAGGCCATCTCGCCCGCCGAGATCGAACAGCAGGCGTTCAAAGTTTGAGGAGACCTGGATGTCCATCGAAGGCGAGGCCGTGGCGGTGACGGTGCCTTGCGAATAGTCACCAAAAGCGAGGGCCCGGTGCAGGATGTCGTTGACGTTGGTCGCCACGATCAGCCGCGCGATCGGCAGGCCCATCTGCTGCGCGACGTAGCCCGCAAAGACATCGCCGAAATTGCCGGTCGGGACCGAGAAAGCCACCTCCCGATCGGGCGCGCCCAGCTGCAACGCGGTGGCGAAGTAATAAACCACCTGCGCCATCAGCCGCGCCCAGTTGATCGAATTCACCGCGCCGATGGCGAATCGATCGGTCATCGCGCGGTCATTGAACATGCGCTTCACGATCGCCTGGCAATCATCGAAGCTTGCACCTTCCAGCGCCAGGTTATGGACGTTGGGCGCCAGCACCGTGGTCATCTGCCGGCGCTGGACATCGCTGACCCGCCCCTTGGGGTGCAGCATGAAGATATCCACTTTGGCGCGTCCCGCCACCGCGTCGATCGCGGCCGAGCCGGTGTCACCCGAGGTCGCGCCAACGATCGTCAGATTCCGGTCCGAACGCGCCAGGAACTCTTCGAACAGCAGGCCCAGAAGCTGTAGGGCGACATCCTTGAAGGCCAGGGTCGGGCCGTGGAACAATTCCATCAGCCAGTTCTGCCCGTCAAGCTGAACCAAGGGCGTCACCGCGTCATGGCTGAAGCGGCCATAAGCCGTTTCGCACAGCGCCTCGAGCCGGTCCGGCGTCAAGCTTTCACCGACGAATGGCTGCATGATACGGGCCGCCAACTTCGCGTAAGGAAGTCCCCGCAAGGCGGCGATCTCAGCCGCATCGAAGCGCGGCCATTCGCGCGGGACATAGAGGCCGCCGTCGCTGGCAAGACCGGCGAGCGTGGCGCCCTCGAAATCGAGCGTGGGAGCAGTGCCCCTGGTGCTGACGTATTCCATGGCGCCTGCGCCTAGCCGCACCAGCGGCATGGCGCAATGGCGGTGGCGACCGACCTTGGAGATAGCTCCAAACC
>NZ_CAXYKL010000139.1:0-3867 GCF_964277725.1 uncultured Novosphingobium sp.
AGTACATCAATGGCTTCTACAACACCCGTCGTCGTCATTCATATCTGGGCGGCATCAGCCCGCTCGCCTTCGAAGCCAAGGTGGCTTTATGAGAGAGGTGACCGGCACAAAACCGTTACAAGTCCAGGTTGCCCAAGAACTCGTCGGCGCTCTTGGCCTGAAAGACGGTGCCATTGACCATCACGAAGTCTTGCGCCGTCCCCTCGGCGCCCGGCAAGCGCTCACCAGGCACGTCCAGCACCTTCATCGCAAGGCCGCGAGGCAGGCTCACGGCGTCGGGCAGGATGTCACCGGCGTTCGTCGACATGCGGATCAGCACCTTGTGCGTGCCGGCCTGCGCGAAGAGACCCTGCGCCAGTTCAGGCGGAAGGCCCGCGTCTATCGTCAGCTCGCCGTTCAGCACTCCGTGCGCCTTGGCATGCACCGATCGCACGGCATGGCCATAGTCCTTCGACGTGGTCTCAAGGATCGTGTCGAAGGCGGTGCAGATATCGCCGATGGTCTCGCGTTCGTCCGCTTGGACTTGCTCGACGCTGGGTTGGTACGGAACAGGAGCTTGGGTCATGGTATCCTCACGTAAGGGAGCGGGGTAGAGCGAACTGATCCGCTCCACCCGTCAAAATCAGCGCTTCTTGGGCGCTGCGGCAAAGGCGGCCTTGAGCCTTGCGACTGCCAGATCATTCGCTTCCTTGGCCCCGCGCACGATGTTGGCCATGCCGAAGAACTCGTGTGTCACGCCCGGGAAGGTTCGTTGCTCCACCTTGTCGCCGGCCGCGCGCATGGCCGTCGCAAGCGTCTCGCCGTCGGAACGCAGCGGATCGATCTGCGCGTTGATGATGGTGGTGGGCGGCAAACCACGCAAGTTGGCGGCTACCAAGTTCAGACGTGGATCCTGCGCATCCGCCTTGCTTTTCATGTAGTAGTTGCCGAACCAGTTCAGCATCGCGCCATTCAGCGGCTTGGCATTTGCGGAGTCCTTGCGCGAGGGCAGGGTCATGCTGCTGTTCGCGATCGGATAGACCGAGACGATATGGACTGGCGCGGCGAGCCCGTTGTCGCGTGCATAGATCGCGGTCGCGACCGCCAGATTGCCACCGGCGCTTTCGCCAGCGAGCGCGATCCTCGCAGGGTCGCCACCCCAACTGGCGGCGTTCTGCAAGGTCCAGCGATAAGCATCAGCGGCGTCTTCATGCTGTGCGGGAAACTTGAACTCCGGCGCGTGGCGGTACTCGACCGAAACGACGATCGCGTTCAGCGCCTTGGACATCGCGCGCGGCGCGGCATCGTATGTGTCGACATCCGCGATGACCCAGCCACCGCCATGATAGTAGACCATCACCGGCATCGGTGCACCGCCGGCACGGGCCGCCGCCGCCGGCTTGTAGATGCGGGCGAACTGCTTGGGATCGCTGCCGTAGGGCACGTCCTGCGTCGTCACCGCCGGATCTGGCGCAGTCGACATGCCCTTCTTGGCCATGACCGCCTTGGCCCCGTCTGCCGCCGATGGCTGCAAGCGGGCTTCAGCAGGTGTGAGCCTTTCGATCGGCTTGCCGCCCAGTGTAACAAGAGCGTCCAGCACTATTTGCATGTCTGGTGCGGCCTTGGCGGGCTGCGTCTTCATCGCAGGCGGCGGCAGGGGTGGAGGAGCAGCGGGCGAAGGCTGCGACTGGGCAGATGCCGTGCCCGTCAGTGAGATGGCAAGGGTAAGCGCAGTCGCGCTACCGGCGAGGACTTGCTTGAGGGAATAGGTCAATCGAAACTCCTATTGCTATTGCTTGAGCAACAGTCGGGTCAGCAGACGGTTTCGGTACGGTATCGGGCATAACCTGCATTAGTTGGTTTGACTGACCGGCAGAAATCTTGAGGCTGACACCATGAATCACCCTTCCAACACGCTTTCCTTGTCTCCAATCCCCTGTTCCCGCTTGAGCCAGACGAACAACTTCCTGCTGCAGAACTTGTCGGTGGACGATTTCGCTCTGCTGCAGCCTCATCTGGAACCTGTCCGGATCGAAGTGGGCGAGGTTGTCGCCCGGACCGGCGATCCGATTGAAAGCATCTGCTTCTTCGAAGGCGCGGTGGCAGGTATCCTGAATTCGCTGCATGAAGAGCATCGTTTCGCGATCGGATTGGTCGGGCAGGAAGGTTTTGTGGGCTGGCCATTGCTCCTGGGCAGCCGCTTGTGGCCCCATGATGTGGTCATGCGGGCCGAGGGAGCCGACGCATGGCGCTTGCCTGCCCCGGCCCTTCTGCAAGCCGTGAGCGCCAGCGCGAGCTTGCAGGCGACGCTGCTGCGTTTCACGAACGTGTTCATGATCCAGATGAGTCGCACCATCATCTCGTCGCTCGCGCACACCGTCGAGCGGCGCATGGCGCGCTGGATCCTGCTGTACCACGATCGCGTCCAGACCGATGAGATCGCCATGACGCACGAGGAGTTTCGGCTGATGCTGGGCGTTCGAAGATCCAGCGTCACGGATGCGCTGCGACGTTTGATGGACGAGCAGGCCGTTCTCACCGCGCGAGGCAAGATCATCGTCCTGAACCGGGGTAAGCTCGTTGAACTGAGTGGGGCGACCTACGGCACCGCCGAAAGCGAGTATCGCCGCCTTATCATTAACGGCCCCGTTTGAAGTTGAACCAAAGCAGAGCCATTCAATCGGCAGCGTCGAAGGTCTTGAAAAGCTGAACTTTGCAGCGCCCAGTACCTAGACAGCAGTGAACGACGATACCAAGATTATGGTAAGAGCAGGCCATTTTGTAGCCACTCCGGCGATTATCTCGCCTAAAGCTCTGCTCATCAAGTAATTGCCAACGAAGAGTCATCCATTGGCTCGAGGACGACCCGCAGAAGCTGCCTTCCTTTCATGTCTCACGACTAGGCTGCGAATGGCAGATCAAGGAGCGCGTCCGTAAGACCTCGTATCGTTTCAGCTCACATCCCGGACAATCGCCAACGTCCAACGTTGTCGCTATTCAGAGCTTACGAACTGATGTCTGCTTCTCGCCAACCCTGCCGTTCAGCGGGTGACCTGGCATAGCTGAAAAGTCCCACGCGCCGTTAGTTTGGCCCCTCGCCGGAGGCGAGGAGCCAATGTTCAGATTTCTGTATTCTCGGCGAGGGCAAGCGCGTCTTCCACGTCGATCCCAAGGTAGCGCACAGTGTTCTCGATCTTGCTATGGCCAAGCAGGATCTGGACGGCACGAAGGTTGCCAGTAGCCCTGTAGATGATCGATGCCTTCGTTCGGCGAATGGAGTGCGTGCCATACTCACTTCGCATCAGACCGATCCCTGTCACCCATTCATCGACGAGCCGGGCATACTGGCGGGTACTGAGGTGCCCACTATGATCTACCCGGCTGGGAAAGACGTAGTCGTCCACTGTGCCGCCCCGCCGCTCAAGCCAAGCCAGCATACTGGCGCGAGCATCTGAAAGCAGCTCGAACTGAACTGGTCGGCCTGTCTTCTGCTGCATGACGATCGCACGCGTTCGGATCTGACCGCCGCTGACAAGATCGCCGATCTTCATCTGGACCAGGTCGCAACCCCGGAGCTTGCTGTCGATCGCTAGGTCAAACAGCGCCCAATCTCGCAAGCGTCGATGCTGATTGAGGTAGAACCGGATTTCCCAAATCTGCTTCGGTTTAAGCGCTCGCTTCGCGCCAACGGTCCTTCCGGCATTCCATACCCGGCGCTTGGTGGCGGTGGGTTCGGTTTCAGGTAAGCGTCCGGTCTCCGACGCGTTGCGCCTTCCGGCCCCGTTGGCGAGGGAGGGCCGATAGGAGTCTCCTTCTGGACTCCATAAGGAGGTCAGGAGATGGGCCGGATCGAGGTCATCACCCGCACGGAACGCCGTCGTAAATATT
>NZ_CAXYKL010000140.1:0-4786 GCF_964277725.1 uncultured Novosphingobium sp.
AGCTGCTCATAACCCTGTCGCTGCGGCAGGCAGCCGTCTCCACCGTGATCGTGATGGATTATACCGCGCTGATCTGGTCGACCCTGTTCGGCTGGCTGGTCTGGGACCGGCTGCCACCCAGCGTCACGTGGCTCGGCGCCCCCCTGATCATCGGGGCTGGCCTTATCATCATCTGGCGGGAACACCGCTTGTCGCGCGCGATACCGCCGGCAAATGCGATGGAAGAAGATTGAACCGTCGCAAACGGGAACATGGCGCTGCATCGACTGTTTCGCAGCGCAGGCGCTGAGCTTCGCTCTAGATGCCTGCGCATGCGAAAGGATCAAAAATGCTCAAGAAAGTTGTGTTCGCGCTCGTTGCCGGAAGCATCGCCCTCGGCGCTTCGGCATGCAACACCGTCAAGGGTGCCGGCAAGGACGTACAGTCGGTCGGTGAAGCGGCAGACCGCGCCCTGTAAGTGATTTTGGACGGTTGGCGGGGTTTGCCCCGGCAACCGTCCGAAACTTGCGGCGATGGACTATCGATCGCCGATTTCGCTGGGTGACGGCAACCCGGCAGGCCCCGGCTCCCCCTTCCACACCAGGATCGGCTTTCGAGCCGCCAGTGTCTCGTCCAGTCGGTGACGGGGCGCGAAATGCGGCGCAGAGTGCAAGCTGCGATCCCCTGCCTTGGCCCGTTCCGCCAGGCTACGCAGCGAAGCGATGAAGCGGTCCAGCCCGGACTTGCTCTCGGTTTCGGTAGGCTCCACCAGCATCGCGCCGTGCACCACCAAAGGGAAATAGACGGTCATCGGGTGGAAGCCCTCGTCGATCAGGCCCTTGGCGACATCCAGTGTCGAGAAACCGTCCGCAAATCCCCGATCGCTGAACAGCGCTTCGTGCATGCAAGGACCGCTCTCAGCGAAGGGTGCCTGCAGCACGTCCTCCAGGCTGCGCAGAACATAGTTCGCGTTCAGGACCGCATCCTCCGCCACCTGCTGCAAGCCGTCCGCGCCGTGGCTGAGGATATACGTGAGCGCGCGCGTAAACATTCCCATTTGCCCGTGGAATGCCGACATGCGGCCGAAGCCTTGCGAATGGTCAAACGCCTGCGCGTTCTCCTCCTCCACCAGATGGATCACGCCATCCGCCGTCTTGGCGGTGAACGGCAAGGGACCGTACGGCGAGAGCGCCTCTGACAGGACCACCGGGCCGGAACCTGGCCCGCCGCCGCCGTGCGGCGTGGAGAATGTCTTGTGCAGGTTGATGTGCATGGCATCGATACCAAGATCGCCCGGGCGGACCTTGCCGACGATCGCATTGAAATTGGCACCATCGCAATAGACGTAACCGCCGATGGCATGCACCGCGTCCGAAATCGCCTTCATGTCTGGCTCGAACAAGCCGCAAGTGTTGGGATTGGTAATCATGATCCCGGCGATATCGGGGCCGAGGCGGGCCTTCAGCGCCTCCAGATCCACCCGCCCCGCCGCATTCGCGGGGATGCTTTCGACCTTGAAGCCGGCGAACGCGGCCGTCGCCGGGTTGGTGCCGTGGGCGCTTTCCGGAACCAGGATCACGCCGCGCTGCTCCCCGCGCGCCTCGATCGCGGCCTTGATGCACAGCAGGCCGCACAACTCGCCATGCGCGCCGGCCTTCGGCGTCATCGCCACGCCGTGCATCCCGGTCAGCGCGATCAGCCAGTGCGCCAGTTCGTTGATGACACCCAGCGCGCCCTGCGCGCTGGATTGAGGCTGCAACGGATGGACGTCGGCGAAGCCCGGCAGGCGGGAGACCTTTTCATTGAGACGCGGATTGTGCTTCATCGTGCACGAACCCAGCGGGAACGGCCCGAGATCGATCGCATAGTTCTGACGGGAGAGACGCGTGTAGTGCCGCACTGTCTCTGGCTCGGTCAGGCCGGGCAGGTCCGGTGCCGCCTTGCGCAGTGGCAAGCCCGCGACTGGAGCACCTTGCGGGTCATCCAGATCGACGCCGCACTTTTCCCTGCCGCCGATCTCGAAGCTTAGAGGCTCTTCCAGCATCAAGCCGTAATCGCCGCTTTTCGTTGTGAAATTCTCGCCCTGCGGCGTCGTGTCTCCCATCGTCGGTCGCCATCCGGCGGCGTTAGCGGCGCTCATGCCAGCACTCCTGCAAGTTCGGTGGCGAAAGTCTCGATATCCTCGTCCGTGACGGTCTCGGTGGCGGTGACGAGCAGCCCGTTCGCCAGGCCCTCGACGCTCGGATAGAGCCGACCGAGCGAAACGCCGCCCAGCACGCCGCGATCCGACAGCACCCGCACAACCTCACGCGCATCCTGAGGAAGCAGCAGCGTTACTTCGTTGAAGTAGGTCATATTCAGGCAGGAAACGCCCGGTACCTTTGCCAGGCGCGCGACCATGGCCTGCGCGCGGGCGTGGTTGATTCTTGCCAGACGGGCCAATCCCTCGCCGCCCAGCAGTGTCATGTGAATGCTGAAAGCCAGCGCACAGAGCCCTGAATTCGTGCAGATATTGCTCGTCGCTTTCTCGCGCCGGATGTGTTGCTCTCGGGTCGAAAGGGTGAGGACGAAGCCACGCTTTCCTTCCGCGTCCACGGTCTGACCGCAAAGCCGCCCCGGCATCTGCCGCACGAATTTTTCGCGACAGCCGAACAGCCCGAGATACGGCCCGCCGAACTGCAGGCCTACGCCAAGCGACTGCCCTTCTCCCACCACGATATCCGCCCCCAAATTGCCCGGAGCTTCGATCAAGCCGAGTGCGACAGGTTCCGTCACCACCGCAATCAGCAGCGCGCCCTTCGCCTGCGCCGCCGCCGCGATTGCCCCGAGATCGGGAATGCGGCCCAGAATGTCCGGGTATTGGACCACGACGCACGAGGTATCAGCATCGATAGCGGCGATCACCGCGGCATCGTCCGCCTCAACCGAAAGCTCGGGCAAGCGCGCGTCGATCGTGTCACCCGTGAAGCGCGCCATCGTCTTCACGACTTGCGCGTAATGCGGATGCAGCCCGCCGGACAGCACCGCGCGAGATTTGCGGGTGATCCGGCCTGCCATCAGGATCGCTTCCCAGCACGCCGTCGAACCATCGTACATCGAGGCATTGGCGATATCGGTACCCAGCAACCGCGCCACTTGCGTCTGGAATTCGAACAGGACCTGCAGCGTGCCCTGCGCGATCTCCGGCTGGTACGGGGTATAAGCCGTCAGAAACTCACCGCGCTGGATCAGGTGATCGACCGAGGCGGGGATGTGATGGCGATAGGCCCCGGCACCCAGAAAAAAAGGCGCGCTCCCGGCCGATAGGTTCTGCGAGGCCAGCCGCGTCATGTGGCGTTCGACGGCCAGTTCATTCGCATGGAGCGGCAGCCCGGCGATCGGTCCGGACAAGCGCGCTTCGGCGGGAACGTCGACGAACAGATCATCCACGCTGGTTGCGCCGATGATGCCCAGCATCGCGGCCCGATCATCCGCGGTAAGTGGCAGGTAACGCATGGTTAGCTCCGAAAAAAGGCCAGCCTACTCCCGCTAGGGGAGCGCAAGTTCAACAGCATGTCGCGGGGGGCACGAAGGCCCGTCAAAGCGCCTCGACGAAAGCCTTGTACGCGGCTTCGTCCATCAAGCCGTCCAGCTCGGCTGGATCGGTCAGGGTCAAGCGGAACAGCCAACCGCCCTTTTCGGCGTCGCTGTTGACCAGTTCGGGCTCATCGGCGAGCGCGGCATTGGCCTGGTCCACGGTGCCGGAAACCGGGCTGTACACATCCGATGCCGCCTTCACGGAATCCACCACCGAGACGGCATCGCCCTTGCCGACGCTCGCGCCCTCGGCCGGCAACTCGACAAAGGTGATATCACCCAACTGGCCCTGTGCGTAATCGGTGATGCCGACCGTGCCGGTATCGCCGTCGACGTCGATCCACTCGTGATCCTTGGTGAAATAGCGGGTCATGAAACAATCCTCAGCGATGATAGCGGTGGGGGACGAAAGGCATGGGCACGACGCTGGCGACAATACGCTTGCCGCGTACCTCTACCTCAAGAGACGTGTTTTCGGCGGCGCAGGGTCGCTCGACATAGGCCATGGCGATGGGGCGCTGGAGCGTGGGAGAGAAACCGCCCGAGGTGACAGTGCCGACCTGTTGATCGCCCGACCAGACGCTGGCACCCTCTCGCGCGGCCATCCGGCCCTCCAGGACAAGGCCGACCCGGGTGGTGGCCGTACCGTCGTTCAGCAGCCGGAGTATCCGCTCCGCCCCCAAAAAGCCGCCTTCCTCGCGCCGACGCTTGGAAAGGGCGAACGTCAGGCCTGCGGTGACCGGGTCGGTATCGGGCGAAAGGTCGTGGCCATGAAGTGGCAAGCCGGCTTCCAGACGCAGGGAGTCGCGCGCACCCAGGCCGATGGGTTTAACCTGCGGTTGCTCGCAAAGCGCTGTGGCCAGCGCCTCGATATGCTCACCCCGCACGGAAATCTCGAAGCCGTCCTCACCGGTATAGCCCGACCGGCTGATACCGAGCGGACGATCGCCCCACAGATAGGGAGCGGCCTGCATGAACTTGAGATCGACCAGTTGCGGCCCGTCCGCCATCGCGGGTTCCAGACCCAACCGGGCCAGCGCCTCCACGGCCTTGGGGCCCTGCAGCGCCAGCAGCCCGTGTTCGTCCAGGTGGTTGAGAGTTATCGTATCGGGCAGATGTTCGCGCAGATGCGCCAGATCGTCCCACTTGGTAGCCCCGTTCACGACAAGATAGAACGTGCCGCCGCGGTTGGTGACCATCAGGTCGTCCAGAATGCCGCCATTTTCATCCA